>NZ_BAAAFI010000048.1:0-242990 GCF_039523455.1 Algoriphagus jejuensis
CAAATTGGCTCTCATCCCTTACCACTTTTCAATAAAATTAATCGCTCGAAAGGTGATTTTTTAATCTGAAGCTAACATAGGAGCAGCGCTATCTGGACTTTTTGGAACAATACAAAGCCCTCGCCAACCGCCTGCCCAATACCCAAATCGCCTCCTATCTGGGCATCACGCCGGAGTTTTTGAGCAGAATCAGGAAGAATATTCAGACTAAGGGCTGATTTCTTAAACTAGGTCAAGGGTACCTATCAAGGCAAGTGGGGATTTTTGTAACTTCTACTGAACAAAAACCTAAAACTCATGAAAGCCTTAGCTACACTTACCCTATTTCTGGGACTTTGCTCCCTGTCTTTTGCCCAAAGTTCCGTCGACGACATGGTCAAGGAATGGGAACGCGCCAAAGCCTACACCAAGGAGTACCTGGATGCCATGCCGGCAGACAAGTACAGCCTCAAGCCCACGCCCGAAATGCGCTCGTTTGCGCAGCAGATGCTCCACCTCACCGACGGCAACTACGGCTTCACGGCTGCCGCGACAGGAGTCGCCAGCCCAGTGGGCATGGGCGCGTCCGAAAAAGCCGAAGACCAGTCCAAGGAAAACGTCACCAAGTTGGTGATGGCTGGATACGACTTTGTGATCAACGCCATCAAAACTATGACTCCGGAAAAGCTGGACGAAAACACCACGTTGTTTGGACGCTTTGAGATGACCAAGGGAACGGCGCTCGAAAAGTGCTTTGAGCACCAGACCCACCACAGAGGCCAAACGACCGTATACCTGAGACTAGGCGGAGTCACCCCTCCTCAGGAGAAGCTGTTCTAAGCCCAACGCACCCTCTCTCAAGTCCGATTCCGGTCGGTGTACTTATCGACCGGAATCCTCCTCCCTTGGAGATTCTCACGCTCCCTACTTTCTTCTTCTACATTTGGTTACTCCTAAAATTTGGACTGAAAAGCTCTCCTGGAACCGCTTTGCCCAGAAAATCTCCGCACCATCCCTCCCCGTGCAAAAAACCTGTCTAAAGCGGGATGTAAATCCACCATTGATCCATGTAAAAATGAAAAGATATCTCAGCCTCCTCTTCATATCCCTGCTCTCGGCCTCTGTCCATGCACAGACCCTGAAACTCGAAAACCAGGAATTTGAACTTCACAACGTGACCGGCGAAATCGTCACGTTTCAGGGAAAGAAAGTCCTGAAAATCGAACGCGATCTCAATGCGATTCCCTTTGACTCCACGCGGGTCGAGGCCACTGTGGACGAACCGCATTATGCTAGACTTCTTGGCCTGAATGATTTTGAAAATGGGACAATTGAAGTCAAAATGTACAGCGAGCTCAAAGTTCCGGCTCCCTATTCAGGCATCGCAGGATTCATTGGTCTTTTCTTCCGGGTAAAAGAAGACGACTCGGCTTTTGAAAGCATCTATGTGCGACCCAAAGTAGGAAGAGCGAGCAGTCAGCGATTTAGAAACCACTCCGTCCAATACTTCTCCTACCCCGATTACAAATTTGACACACTCAGAAAAATCGCTCCTTTCGAGTATGAAGGTTCCGCTCCAACTGCTCTGAACGAATGGTTTACCATGCGGATCGAGGTCAATGGAGAATCCGCCGAGATGTTTATCAACGATGAAAAGTACTCGTCCTTTGTAGTGGACAAGATGCTTGGGACAAACAAAAAAGGCTTTGTCGGCTTGTATGTGGATATCGGAACGGTTGGTTACTTCAGGGATTTGAAAGTGACCAAAAGAGCTTACCAGCCAAAGCAGCTGGAAGAAAAAGACATTGATATCTGACAACAATGGGGGCTAGGCAGGTCTAGCCCCCAAAGCTTCTTCGAACGCCTTACTTTTTCAGCAATTCCGCCACCGAATCGTAATATTCCTGTGTGACCACCTCTGTCCAGGTAGTTGGTTCTGCACCGCCGTATAATGCCAGATAGGTGACATCACTATCCTTGGTAGATGAGTGCCAATGCTCCACATCTTTGTCACATTTGATCACATCTCCGGCTTTGAGAATCACGGGAGCTTTGCCCTGCTCCTGATAGTACCCTTCCCCCTTCACATAGATAAGCACCTGAGGTGTGGAATGCTTGTGCCAGTCGAGCGTGGAATTGGCCTTAAAAGTCGCTTTGGTAACGTTGTAAGGGGTCTCGGAATCGGCGGAAAGTACCCCATTGAGCCATGCCTCTCCAATATAGTGGGTGTTGGGCGCTTTGGCTCCTTCCGTCAGGTAAGAGGAGACGGCATACTCCTTTTGCTGCGCCAAAACACTCAGCGGAGCTGCCAATAGAAAAGCAATCAGTAGATTTTTCATGGTTTGGGTTGTTAGTCAGTAAGTGTCTATTTTGAAATCATATCAAATCCTCATTTTATCCAGTCTCTTGAAAAAATCCTCCCGATAGTTTCGACTGACGGGATAAAGGTCTTTCCCGATCAAAACCTCATTGGACTGGACTTCATCGATGTGACGCATGTTGATGATGAAGGATCGGTGAATCCGTATGAATTCGCTGGGCAAGGCATTGGCAATGCTGGTCAAAGACACCAACGACATCACTTTTCGTGTCGGCGTGATGATCTTGATGTATTCCCGCTGGGCCTCGATGGCCTGAACTTCCGAAAAGAGAAATTTCACAATCCGGGTGTCCGTCTTGATGAAAAAGTAATCGGGTTTCTCCGTAGTCTCTCCGGTTTGCACCTGAACCGAAAGGTATTCTATGGCCTTGTCGATGGCCTTTTTGAATCTTTCGAAGGAGACCGGCTTCATCAGATAGTCGATCACATCCAGCTCGTAGCCTTTGACAGCATATTCCTCGTAGGCCGTCACAAAGATCGTGAGTGGCTTATCCTTCAGTTCATTCAGCAAATCCATCCCCGTCATCAGCGGCATGCGGATGTCCAGCAAGAGGATATCCACCGGATTTTCTTTCAAAAACCGTAAAGCTTCCTCCCCATTGGCGCATACACCGGCGAGCTCCAGATTTCCCACTTTGGAGACATAGTCCGACAGCAATTTCCTTGCAGGCGGTTCGTCGTCCACTATGAGGATTTGATAGGTCATTTCAGATCCAGGGTTAGTTTCACTTCAAAGGAGGTGGCCGTCTGATCCAGGATCAACTCGTGTTTGCCAGGATAGATCAGATTGAGCCTCTTTTTCACATTCGAGAGCCCGACTCCGCTCTGTTCCTCAGCGGTCTTGCGGGCATCGATTACGTCATTTCTTAGCGCAAAGTGCAGCTTGTCTTCCTCATCCACCACCAAGTTCACGTCAATCCTTCCGTCGATGGTATTGCCATGTTTGAAGGCGTTTTCGAGGAAAACCAGGAATATCAAGTGCGCAACCCGGTGCCTGTCCTTGACTCCCTTGTAGGTGAAAAGGATGCTGGGCTTTTCGTCCAACTTCAACCTCCAGAGCTCGATGAAATTCTCCATAAACGTAATCTCCCTCGACAGTGAGACCAGCTTTCCTTGGTCCTCATAGAGCATGTGGCGCATCATCTCAGAGAGCTTCATGATCGCCGGAGCGGTATTGTTCTCTTTGAAATACGCCATCGAATAGATGTTATTCAAGGTGTTGAACAGAAAATGCGGGCTGAGTTGGAGCTTGAGAAACTTGAGTTCGGAGGCCAGTTGGCTGTTTCGAAGCTCTATCTCGTTCCGCTGCGCTTTGATCAGGTTGGCAAAAAACCAGCTAACCGTCGTGATCAGGTAAAAGCCAAGCGCCGGAACCGATCTGATAAAATAGGTATAGGTGGCTGACTTGTGAGTCATCCCAAGGAGATTAACCCGGAGAAGTACAATGACCACCACCATACCGATAGAGGCTAAAATATAAGCCGAATACCGTCCTTTTTTGTAAAGATTCGGCAGCAGCAGGTAGTAGTTCAGGTAAACGATGAATGAGGAAGTCAGAACATCCGAGATGACCACCTGCCACACTTCATAGGTGGACGGAATCCAATTGCTCAAGGAGGCAAACAATATCGCTCCGTAGCAGACCCAAAAGAGGACATGCAGCGTGTAAAATAGCGGACGCGACACGAGATTATTTTTCATCTGTATATCATTCTTTTTAGAGATCAGATAGACTGGCTCGCTTGGACAATTGTGTTTACTGCGTGCTTCGTTTGACTTGCGCTTGATTTCACGCTCGAAATTAGCGTTTTATCTCAAACCTATTTCCAGCAATCATCCAAGCGACAGCGGCAATCTACAGAAGGCATTATTTATCCAACAAGCGACACCGAGCCGGATTGCATGCCATTCAGCTTCAAGCTTTTTTCATTCGTAGATCAAATCCGTAGTCTCGGTGAGAGAACTTGGCTGTCTGTTGATTTGGTCCAAACGCTCGGATTTTTTTTCGTCTCTTAGTAGGGAGGAATTGGGTGAAATCCGCCACTCCGCATTGTACATCATCAAAACTCAAAACCATGAAAAAATACCTATTCGTATTTACGCTGCTTCTGTTCAGCGCATCCTTCACTTTCGCCCAGTCCGCCGAGGAGCAGGAAATCAAAAAACTGTCCATGGACAAATGGCAGTGGATGGCCGATAAGGATGTGGCAAAACTCAAAACGCTTTTTCACCCTCAGGCGAAGTTTGTCCATATGAGCGGTACTTGGACCACCGCCCGCGAACTGGAAATCATCGAAACAGGAAGTATCTGGTACAAAAATGCAGATGTAAAGGATACCGCAATCGAAATGGTTGGGAACACAGCAATCGTCTGGAATAGAATTGCTTTGACAGCCAACGTAAGAGGAAATGACGTCGTGACCGAGTTTACCGTGACGGAAGTGTATCAAAAAGAAGGCAATGCATGGAAGATGCTTGCGCTGACTTTCAGCAGCGTGCGGGAAGAGCATGAGATCCAACATTAATTTTAAAAACAACATCATGAAAAAGACAATCCTGGGATTCTTCCTACTCTTCCTGGCGATCCAGTTCAGCCATGCACAAGATGAAGCCGCCAAAAAAGAAATCATCGAACTCTCCAAAACCAAATGGCAGTGGATGGCAGACAAAGATGCCGATAAACTTGCCGAGCTATTCGATGACAAATCAGTTTTCGTGCACATGGGCGGCTCTTGGGGCAAAGAGCGCGAAGTCAATATCATCCGAAGTGGAGGCATTTGGTATAAAAAAGCCGATATCCATGAGGTTTCAGTAGAGATCATCGACAATACGGCCATCCTGCTCAACCGCATCACGCTGATCGCCGAAGTCGGCGGCAATGAGGTTTCTAATCCATTTGAAGTCACGGAAGTGTACATCAAAAAAGCTGATGGGTGGAAGCTTGGCTCCCTTTCTTTCACCAAGTTGATGACTCCGGGAGGTCAATAAAAACTCCGTAGGAGTGCCACTATGGTAGCCAGGGGTTTCAACCCCTGGTTAGGAGTCCAATAAAGTGTTCCTGCGCTGGCCCAGAATCATTGTCAGGAAACCAAATCAATTAGCCAGCGCAGTGAAAAAAGAATTTGATATTTCAACGAACCGGAACCCATTCAATTGACCCATGAAATATTTCCTCCTTTTCGTCTTCCTCTTCAGCTCGCTGAGTTGTACCGGCCAAACTGAGAAAAAGCTTCCGGCAAATCCGGGGGAGAAAGGATCGGATAAGATTCTCATTGTCTATCTCACTCGCACCAAAAACACCAAGGCAGTGGCAGAGATGATCAATCAGGAGGTCGGCGGAGACTTGGTCGAATTGGAGTTGGTAAATCCCTATCCCGAAGATTATCGAGCCATCGTCGCCCAAGTCGCGAGGGAGAACGAAACTGGCTTTTTGCCTCCGCTGAAAACAAAGGTGGACATTTCAAAATACGAAACCATCTTTCTCGGTTTCCCCACTTGGGGCATGCAACTCCCCCCTCCCATGAAGAGCTTTCTCCATGAAAACGACCTCAGCGGAAAGACCCTCATTCCTTTCAACACGAATGCCGGATACGGAATAGGTAGCTCCTTCGACACGGTCAAAGAGCTCGCTCCAAACAGTCGGATTTTGGAAGGATTCTCTACCCGAGGCGGCATCGAGCGGGACGGAGTATTATTTGTCATGGAAGGAGAAAAAGAAGTGGAAGTGAAAAATGAGGTCACCAAATGGCTGGACGGCTTGGGCTTTAAGAAGAACAATCCATAAAAAAAAATGTAAATGAATCAGACAGCAAGAAAAATACAGTCACCAAGATACGCTGGAGTGCAGGCAAGTTTTGCTGCAAAAAGGATCTCTTTGGGCTTTATGGAACTGCTGGAAAGCCAATTTCCTGTCACCAATCTGATGAGTACGCTGCAACTGCGTTCCGCATCCGACTTTGCCCAGCAACTCAACATCCACGTCAACCATCTCAACAGGACTGTAAAAGCAACTTTCAACAAGCCGACGACCGCGGTCATACGAGAACGAGTTCTGGCCGAATCCAAGCGCTTGCTGACGCAAATTGACTGGAATGTTTCGGAAGTAGCCTATGCCTTGGGCTTCACGGAAGTGACCCATTTCAACAACTTTTTCAAAAAAGAGACGAACATGAATCCTTCCCAATACCGAAAATCATTAGGCCACACCAAAGACACATAGATAGATCTGGTAACAGGAAAATCCAGGCCCGGGTGGGCTTGGATTTTCTACTTCCAATCTCCTTTTTAACTATTCTCGAAAAACAAGGTAAATTCTAGGATCAAAATACAAGCCATGAAAAAATCCATCCTAGCCATTCTGCTCATTCTCCTTTCGATCGCTGGTTTTGCACAGTCCAACCGGGTGATGAATCTTTTTCCGGAGGGCACGACGCTCCACGGAAATATCCCTTACCAGGACGATACGCTCAAGAAGCACCTGCTCGACATCTACCTTCCACCCAATGCCCAAGGAGAACTCCCCTTGGTAATTTGGGTTCACGGCGGAGGCTGGCTCAGCAACGACAAGTATGCCGACATGGGTTATATGAAGGAAACCATCGCCGAGCTCATGCGTCAGGGCTATGCGCTGGCCTCCATCGATTACCGATTCAGTACCCAAGCGACTTTCCCGGCTCAGATGCTGGACTGCAACGCGGCGGTTTCCTATTTGTATGACCATGCTTCCGAGTACGACTTCGACACGGAGCGATTTGCGCTGATGGGTTTTTCGGCAGGTGGGCATCTGGCGGCAATGTTAGGTCTTTCCAAAAACCAGGAAGTGAAGGAATTCTTCGTACCGGGAACAACTCAGAAATTCAAGTTTAAAGCGGTAGTCGATTTCTATGGCCCCGCGGATTTGACGCTGTTTCCCGGAGCGGTAGATGCGAAATCACCTGAAGGCCTTTTGATCGGAGCCGCGCCATTGGACCGACCAGACTTGGCCAAGGTTGCGAGTCCGGTAAGCTATGTGGATGAAAAAGATCCTCCCTTCCTGATCATCCATGGGGAAAAAGACGACTTGGTATCTCCCAATCAATCTAGGCTTTTGAATTCCTGGCTCAAGGTAAAGGGCGTTCCAACAGAGTTGATCGTGGTGAAAGACGCGCCGCACTTTGGGGCGATGTTTGACGTGCTGGAGATCCGGACTGCTGTCTTTTCTTTCTTGGAAAAGCACCTGAAATAGATCTCACAGCCACCTGTCAGCGGAGGTGTTTGAAATGCGTAAGTATAAACACGACATCTTTCTTAAATTGATATTAGTCTGATTTTCAACCAAAACCCCAAAACATGAAGCCTCTATCCGACAAGCTCAATAGACGATCCTTCCTCAAAGTTTCCGCCCTGGCGGGAGGAGGAATGATCCTGAGCTTCAACTGGCTGGGGGGATGCAAACCCAAGGAGTTGGAGACTTTGGGAATGCCAAAGGAATGGTTTAAGCTGAACGGCTACATCAAGATCGGCGAAAACGGCCTGGTCACCATCCTTTCGCCCAATCCGGAAGGCGGGCAAAACGTGAAGACTTCCATGCCCATGATTGTTGCCGAAGAACTGGATGCGGACTGGAAAAATGTGGTAGTCGAGCAAGCTCCGCTCGACACGGATAATTTTACGCGGCAGTTTATCGGCGGAAGCCAAGCCATCCGAATCGGCTGGAAAGCGCTGCGGACCGCAGGAGCGACAGCCCGGCATCTGCTCGTGCAGGCTGCTGCGCAAACCTGGAACGTCCCGGCAGAAGAGATTACCACCGAACCGGGATTTTTGATCCACCAAAGCAGCAGCAAGAAGGCGCACTTCGGCGAAATGGCTTCCTTGGCTGCCACGATGACGATCCCGGAGGAAGTTCCTTTGAAGGAAATCTCCCAGTTTCGAATCGTCGGGAACTCTCAAAAAAACGTCGAAACCAAGAATATCATCACCGGAAAGCCGCTTTTCGGAATCGACTACAAAAAGCCCGGGATGGTCTATGCCATGATTATCCATCCCCCGGCCCATGGCATGAAGCTCAAGTCTTTTGACGATTCAGCGGCGCGGGCAATGCCCGGTATCCTGGATATCTTTCAGATCAAATCCCATCAGGACGAATACGAACGAACCTTCTTCGATACCACCAGCTTCACCGACTTGGTAGCTATAGTTGGCAGTTCGACTTGGGAGGTGATGAATGCAAAAAAAGCCGTCCAGGTCGAATGGGAGGACTTTTCTACCTATGAGGAAAAGCGGGATTGGGGTCAGCGAATGGAACAACGCACCATTCCGGGAGGTTTGGAAAGCCGCGAAGAGCAGATGCAAAAGATGGCGGAAGCTGCGAAAAAACCCAGAACCGCCCGCAAAGACGGCAATCCGGAGGCGGCTTTTACAGGTGCTGCCAAAGTCATCGAAAGAACGTATCGTGGGCCTTTTCTCGCCCACAATTGCATGGAACCCATGAATTTCTTTGCGCATGTGCAGGGAGACAGGGTCGATTGCGCCGGGCCTTTGCAAAAGCCCGAACTCACCGAGCAGGCACTTTCCACCCGCTTGGGCATTCCTGTGGAAAACATCGAAATCGCAATGACCCGCCTGGGTGGTGGCTACGGACGCCGCTCCTATGCACATTGGCTGATCGAGGCGGCGGTGATCTCGCAGAAGGTGAATGCTCCGGTGAAGTTGACCTATACACGGGAGGATGACATGACCGGAGGGATCTACCGCCCTATGTATCAGGCCACCTATCGGGCGGCCTTGGATCAGGACAATCAGCTGATCGGATTTCATGTTAACGCCGGAGGCTTAGTCGAGCCACCGCTTTATGCAGACCGTTTCCCTGCCGGAGCGGTAGAAAACTACCTGGCGGAGGATTGGACGGTGGTCTCCAACATCACGGTAGGTTCGTTCCGCGCTCCCCGATCCAACTTTATCGCTGCGGCAGAGCAGTCCTTTTTGGACGAAGTCGCCGAGGTAGCTGACAAGGATCCTTTAGCTTTCCGACTGGAGCTTTTGCAAAAAGCAAAGGAAAAACCTGAGGGAGAGCGAAACGACTATGACCCGGAGCGCTTCGCGAAAGTGCTGGAGCTGCTAAAGGCCAAATCCAACTGGGGTCAGGCTACAGCTGGCATCTCCCGTGGTGTATCGGCCTATTTCTGTCACAACAGCTACGCGGCGCAAGTCGTAGACTTAAAGGTGGAAGGCGGACAGGTGCAGGTCGAAAAAGTCACCCAAGTGGTGGACTGTGGCTTGGTGGTGAATCCGGATGCCGCTCAAAACCTTTGCGAAGGCGCAGTTGTGGATGGCATCGGCACGGCCTTGTTTGGTGAGCTGAACTTCGAAAAGGGAGTTCCCGACCGAAAGAACTTCGACCAATATCGGATGATCCGGATGAAAGAAGCACCCAAGCAGATTGAAACCTATTTCGTCGAAAACAAGCTCGATCCTACCGGTTTGGGCGAACCTGCCTATCCGCCGGTTTTCGCCGCCTTGGCCAATGCGCTGTATCAGGCGACCGGGAAGCGGCTGTATGACCAGCCTTTTGCCTCGCAGCTAAGCAGCTAGTCAAAATGCTTTTCCAGATTGCTATTTACTTGATTAATAAAGTATTCAGTTTGATTTTCGTAAGACATACCCAAAACAAACCCTTAACTTGAAACTCTAAATTCAACATACTATGGCCCTTTTCAACCTCACAATCAACGGTAAATCCAAGGAAGTGGATGTGGATCCGAATACCCCCATGCTATGGGTACTCAGAGACCATCTCGACTTGGTAGGAACCAAATTCGGTTGCGGAATCGCCCAATGCGGTGCCTGCACCATCCACATGGACGGCAACGCGGTTCGCTCCTGTCAGCTGCCGGTCTCTGCAGCCGCAGATGCCAAGATCACGACGATCGAAGGACTTTCCGAAGATGGGGACCATCCCGTGCAAAAAGCCTGGATGGAGCATGACGTACCACAATGTGGCTACTGTCAGGCCGGTCAGATCATGAGTGCGGCAGCGCTTTTGGCACAAAATCCAAGCCCTTCAGACACGGACATCGACAATGCAATGAATGGAAATATCTGCCGCTGCGGCACCTATACGCGCATCAAGGCTGCCATCCACACCGCTTCCCAAAACCTCTAAACCTAGAAACTATGACAACTGTAAATACAAAATTGGACAGAAGATCGTTTTTGAAGGTTTCTGCGCTTGCGGGCGGAGGCATGGTGCTGAGCTTTAGCTGGCTGGCGGGATGCAAGCCCACTTCCAAAGAAGAGCTTTTGGCGATGCCAAAGGAATGGTTTGAATTAAATAACTACATCAAAATCGGGGAAAATGGAGCTGTGACGCTTTTTTCCCCCAATCCTGAATTTGGCTCCAACGTCAAGACCTCCATGCCGATGATCCTGGCCGAAGAACTGGATACCGACTGGAAAAATGTAATGGTAGAACAGGCGGATTTTTACCCTGAAAGATTTGATCGACAGTTTACCGGAGGTAGCCAAGGAATACGCCAAGGTTGGAAACCTCTGAGAACCGCCGGAGCAACTGCCAGAGCGATGCTGATCGCGGCCGCGGCGCAAACCTGGAATGTACCTGCTACAGAAATCACCACTTCTGCCGGAATTTTAGAACACAAGGGCAGCGGTAAAAAAGCTCATTATGGAGAAATGGCTTCACTTGCTGCCACAATGGAAGTACCGGAGGAAGTTGCCCTGAAAGAGATCAAAGATTTCCAGATCATCGGTACTTCCAAAAAGAATGTGGATGGTCAGAAAATCGTGACCGGAAAGCCACTTTTCGCTCTTGACCACAAAGTGGAAGGCATGAAATATGCTGCCATCGTGCATCCCCCAGCTTTTGGAATGAAGCTCAAATCATTTGACAAAAGCTCCATAAGTGGACTTTCGGGAATTCAGGATGTATTTCCGATCCAGTTGTTCAAAGAAGGTTATGAACGAAACTTCTTCGACACAACCACATTCCCGGAGATTCTTGCGATCGTCGGCAATTCCACCTGGGAAGTGATGCAAGCCAAAAAGTCCTTGGTAGCGGAATGGGAAACCGCCCCGGAATCAGAATTTATGATGGGCGGATTTGGTGGAAGACCGGGCTCAAAAGTCACTGTTCCTTCCGGCCTTGAAAACACCGTCAGCCACAAGGATCAAATGAAAGAGTACATCCAAAAGCCAGGAAATGTGGTACGAAAAGACGGAGATCCGGAGGGAGCTTTCAAAAAAGCTGCAAAAGTGATCGAAAGAACCTATTCCGCACCGTTTTTGGCGCATAATACCATGGAACCCATGAACTGCTTTGCAGATGTCAAAGGCGACAAAGCAATTGTATACGGACCAACCCAAGCTCCGGAATTGATCAGTCAAACGCTCAGCAGCAGCCTGGGAATTCCCAAGGAAAACATTCAAATCAACCTGGCCCGCATGGGCGGAGGATTTGGCCGAAGAGCTTATAGCCACCATATGACCGAAGCAGCTTTGATTTCCCAAAAAATCCAAGCTCCCGTTAAGATGGTTTATACCCGTGAGGACGACATGTCTGCAGGTGTTTATAGACCTGCTTATTCAGCTACCTATCGTGCAGCTTTGGATGAAAACAACAAGCTCTTGGCACTGCATGTGAAAGCTGGGGGAATTCCAGAGACCCCACTTCATGCGGATCGATTCCCTGCTGGAGCCTTGGACAATTACCTGGCAGAGGCATGGCAAATCCCTTCCAACATTACCATCGGAGCCTTTCGAGCACCGAGATCCAATTTCATCGCCGGAGCAGAGCAAAGCTTCCTCGATGAGCTGGCCGAGGAAATGGGCAAGGATCCGATTGATTTCCGTCTCGAATTGCTAAAAAGAGCCGAGACCAATCCGGTCGGCGAACGAAACGACTACGATCCCAAGCGCTATGCAGGCGTTTTGGAATTGGTAAGGGAAAAATCGAACTGGAACACCCCGCATCCCAATGTGAGCCGAGGCGTGTCAGCCTATTTCTGTCATAATTCTTATGTCGCTGAAGTGGTAGAAATCACCATGAAAGGCAACCAACCCGTTGTAGAAAATGTGTTTGCAGCGGTAGATTGTGGAATCGTAATCAACCCAGACGCCGCCGCCAATATGGGAGAAGGAGCGATCGTAGACGGAATCGGCAATGCTTTCTTTGGAGAGATGGCTTTCGAAAATGGCGTTCCTACCAAGACTAACTTCGACAAGTACCGCATGATCCGATACAAGGAAGCTCCCAAGAAGATCGAGGTGCACTTCGTGGACAACAAGGAAGATCCAACCGGTTTGGGCGAACCGCTCTTTCCACCGGTCTTCGCCGCCGTCGCCAACTCGCTCTACAAGGCAACGGGCAAGCGCTACTACGAGCAGCCTTTTGCTCCGCAGCTGGAGATGCAGAATCTGAAGATGTGATGTGATACAGACCTGACACACAAAGCGCCTGGGGGAAACCTCAGGCATTTTTGCGTTAGGATGGTTTAGGTCTTTTAGCCTAGACTTTGCATTCACTGCTTTTTTTGAAAAAAATCCCCCACTTACTTTTCCTTTGAGCACCAAAACTAGGGCGGTCTTCAGGCTGCATTTTCATAAACAAAAGTTGGATGGCTTGCGCGCAGCGCGCAAAGGTTTTGAGCGTCTCTGAGTAATTTCACTTCAGTTAAATCCGATTGCAAATTTAGCAGCGGCGAATAACGGAAAAGCCTTGAAGAATCGGACTTCGAAATAATGGCGTCAGACTGACCCTAGAAAGTTATTTTGGGCTTGAAACTGCATTCACCTCTTGGATTAAGCGAGCGGGCACATCTAATAATTCATCCATAACCACGGAGATTTTTGCCGAGCGGTTTTACCCCCTAGCTATCAAGTATTTTCTTTCGATGCAATGCTCCCCAGTTGCGCAACTCCAAGATGACCTTATCCAGCGTTTTGGAATGTGGGGTCAACGTGTATTCAATGGTCACGGGCAGTGTATCATACACCGTTCGCTTGATCAACTTGTGGTCCTCCAGACTCTTTAATTCCTTTGACAACATGCGGGGTGTGATCTTCGGGATCTGCCTTTCAATATCCTTGAATTTACTTTGCCCCGATGAAATGGCGATGATAATCTGAAGTTTCCATTTCCCATTAAGCACATCGAGGGCGTCTCGGATTGCCATTAACGATTTGAGACATTCTGAGTGATCAACTGATTCTTTTAAAATAGCTTCTCTGGGTGCCATACGCAGTGATTTGAATAAAATGGTGCTATACTTCAGTATATCGGTTACTATTGTATAGCAATAATACGCTAATTTTGTCGAAAACTAGAACATAAAAAAAAACATGAGTACAACTGACCTAAATCAAAAATCATCGCGCGTAATGAACATCGCTCTATGGATTGCTCAAATAGTTCTTGCTGCCGCCTTCGCGATGGCAGGAGTTATGAAGATAACAACACCCATTGCCGATCTGACAGCCCAAATGGGATGGCCTGGAGATAATCCATCCGTATTGGTTAGATTTATCGGTGTTTCTGAATTTGCAGCAGCCTTAGGTTTGCTGTTGCCATCAATACTTCGATTGAAGCCGGTGCTGACTGTGTGGGCGGCATACGGACTTGTGGTTGTCATGTCGCTGGCATTGGTATTTCATATCATGCGTGGCGAAATGGAGGCCCTTCCTATCAACCTTGTCTTTGGACTATTCGCTGGGTTTGTTGCTTGGGGAAGAAGTAAAAAAGTGGTTATTCACTCCAAGTAAATTCCTTTAGAACGCTCCGATTAAAGAAATGTCTGGAGACGCCCAACTCAGGCTGTCCATCTGGTCGTATCGGGAGCATAGCCAAAAACCCTTTCGCTATCCAGTTACCCGCAAACAAACACCAGATCAAAGTGCAGGCAGGATCCGTCGGACATTGCCCTCATTTCAACGGATCGATGATAGGAATAGCAAAAGAGCCGGATGACCGGCTCTTTTGCTATTCCTGCATCCAGCTTCCTGGATCTTTTCGCCATTCTGAGAGCGAATCGAGGGCTTCGGGAGTGACGTATTGTCTTTTTACCGCCATGGGTAGCAATGCGTCGTAGTGGCTCAGACATACCAGCCTAACTCCGGCATCGGCGAAATTTTTGTCAGCCACATCGAATCCGTAGGTGAAGATGGCGACCATTCCGAGCACGTCGAATCCTGCATTTTTAAGGTCTTGGACGGCTTTCAGCGAGCTTCCGCCGGTGGAGACCAAGTCCTCGACTACGACTACTTTCTGGCCGGGAGTGACTTTTCCTTCGATCATGTTTTCCATGCCATGCCCTTTTGGTTTGGATCGGACATAGACAAAGGGGAGAGCGAGGTCGTTGGCGATCAATGCGCCCTGCGGTATTCCTGCGGTAGCTACGCCGGCAATTGCCTCAGCTTCCTGAAAGCAGTGACTGACGCATCTCACGAGGTTGTCCCGGATGATGTCTCGGACTTCGGGAAACGAGAGTGAAAGCCTGTTGTCGCAATAGATTGGCGACTTCCAGCCGGATGCCCAAGTGAATGGCTTGGCGGGCTGGAGACGAATGGCCTGGATTTCCAGGAGTCTGTCGGCAACTTCGGCCGCAATGCTTGAGTCTAAAATTTCCATGGTTTAAAATTAGTAGAATCATTTGCTGGAAGATTGTACTGCCTGATTTTTTTATGCATTTTTGGCCAGATCACTAATCTAGTTGGAATCCAATCATGAAAATTTTTATCAATGACAAGCCGGTAGAGTTGTTGAGCTATGAGGAGCTCGATCCTGCCAAGATCTATGATTGTACTTTTTCCAATCTTGAGGAATTGCCGGCAGATATCCACTGGGAAGAGGACATACTGTTTCATGAGCCTACACATGATATGATCATTCGACTCTTGTATTTGCTCCGAAGCAGAAAGATGAAGGAGTTGGACTCGATTACCTTGGTGACTAAAGAGAAGAAAGCGCTGAAGGATTTTATAAAAAGCAGATTTTCGATCGTAAAAGCCGCCGGCGGGATAGTTTCCAAAAAGGACAAAGTCCTGATGATTTTTCGTTTGGGGAAATGGGATTTTCCGAAAGGAAAATTCGACAAGGGAGAAACTCCAGAGGAATGCGCCAAGCGTGAAGTGGAGGAGGAGACCAATGTCAAGGTGAAGCTAGGACCGCATATCTGCAACACCTGGCACACTTATACCCAAAACAGAAAGAGCATCCTGAAGAAAACCTATTGGTATGCGATGGATTCTGTCAACGATGCGGGGATGAAGCCACAGGTCGAAGAGGGAATTGAGGAAATCATCTGGTTGTCTGAGGCTGACTCGAAGACTGCGCTGATCAATTCCTATCCATCGATGCGGTATCTTTTTAAGCATTACCTTAAGAACCACATCAAGTCTTAGTGCCTAAATAGGGTAAGGGAGAAACTCGCTCACGGTACCGCCGTATCGATGTACTTCGCGGATCACCGTGGAACTGATGGCTGCATATTGCGGTGAGGTGATTAAGAATACCGTCTCCAACTCTTCGTTGAGATACCGGTTCATCTGGCTGATGGTGTTTTCGTATTCGAAATCTGTGGTGTTTCTCAGGCCTCTAACCAAAAATTTAGCGTTATACTGTTTGGCTAAGGTTGAGGTTAGATCATTGTAAACAACAACTTTTACCCGGCTTTCTCCCTCATAAACACCTTTGATTTTTGAGACCATTAGGTCGATATCAAAGTAGCGGGCATTTTTGCTGGAGTTGTATCCGATACTGATGATGACTTCGTCAAAAAGATTGAGACTTCGCAGCACGATGTCGTGGTGGCCCATGGTATAGGGATCAAATGATCCCGGAAAAATTGCGGTCTTTTTCATGTGTGTATAATTTGTATTCTTTAGACCATTCCCCCGATATTACCGGATCTGTTAGGAGAGTTTCACATGATTGATAGTCCTCCCCAGTCTGAGACGCACTACGCTATACCTGTTTACCTCACACAGGCGCGATTTTCATATTATTCGTATTGCCAATAGGCTTCCAAAACATGTTCTGCCTTCAAATGCTTGAAACCGTGGGAGTAATTTTGATTAGCGTGGGGATTCAATAATCTGAAGTTTTGGAAATATTCCTTACCCCAGGCCTCGGTAATCTTACTTTCTTCCGATGCTCCAAAAACGCTGACTCTTACATGACTCCGGTCATAAGTAAGTTGATCGATCGTGATCATCACGTACTTTAGGATGTCCTCTCTAGAACTGATTTCAAAGAAATTGAAAACGCTTAGGTCCTGGTCTGTGAACGCTGCTACGTAAATATGGCTTTCGAAATAGTTGACGAGAATTTCCTGGCCGATCAGATTGAACCGTTCTTTGAACAAGTAGGATAGGAATGAACAGCTGCCGTGATGCAGTGAGATCTCGGAGAATCTGGCATCCAGATTTTTGCGCAGTTTGCTCGAGATGAAGCTGGCCACCTGTAGATTGTTACTGTCAAGCGGGGTGGAAAAAAAGCTGGCATCCTGCGGCAATTCGTTGGCGAACTTCAGGTATTCCCTCTCTTTTCCGAGTTGGAAAAGTACGCCAGGTACCAGGCTGAACCCGTTCTGATGAAAATAGAATTTTGTCGGAACGTCGTTTCTTAATAATGGGTCTGTGCTGAACAATCCTTCCAGATTTTCGAGCTCAAAATGATGGTAATGATGGATGCCGATATTCGAATGATTTCTGTCTTTGGCAAAAATAAACAGCGAGCGGGGGTAAAGAAAAAGTGATAAGCCTGCGGTGTCTTCCACATCAAACTTATCACTTTTATAAACCTTAAGGTTGTTTTCCAAAATCCAGCGGGATTATTTCCAGTTTCCTTCAGTAGAAGCGTCGGTTCTGGATCCAACTCTTAATGCTTTTTCGTTGCTGTTTGCTCTTCTTTCAGGGTTAATCGGAGATGGGTCTCTGATTTCGAATACGTTAACCAGATAGCCACCGGTTTTTTCAACTTTTGCAGCGAAGAATTCAAACTGCTTTCCTCCCGAACCAGGTACTACAGGCATGAGGTCGATATTGAAATCCGGGAATTTTCTTTCGTTGAACAGGGAGTCCATCACACCGCGGGAACCTAGGGTGTCAAATTGAACGGTGATTTCTTCAGCACCATAATCCAATAGTTTGGTGGTCTCAGTTCGCTGTACCATCCAGATTGTACCGTCTTCGATAAACATCTTCAAGGAATCCCAAGTGCTTGCGTACTTTCCATTGGACGCCTGATAGGCCAGTTGTGCATCACGCAGCATTTCTAGCTTTTCGATTGTAGCTGCTTCAAGCAAGGCGATCCTTTTTTCTTCTTCGACTACGTCATCTACGCCCTTCCACAACAAGTAGCCGAGAGCCATAGCAATTAAAAAGAATACAAATGAGAGAACTTTGGTAAGATTCATTTTGATAGAGATTTAGAAATCTGGTTAAGGTTGAAGGTTTTTTAAACGTGCTATTTTATCGAATTATTTTCAAAATTAAAATATCCTTTCCACAATCCCAGCTGAGATAGGGATTTAATTCCCCAAAAGATCTGATGAAGGGAGTCATTTGGGATGGATTGTATTTCTTTACATGATTTCCAGGAAACTTCTTCGATAATCTGATTTTCCCCTGAAAGCTCGGGGTCATTTCCCAATTTAACATCGCCGTTTATCCTTTTTACGTTAAAAAAATGCTCCATCGCATGAAGCGGGGCGTCGAGGTATTCATGAACGAATAGGTAATCGCCCACTGTGATTTCTAGATTGGTCTCCTCCAAAAATTCCCGCCGGAGATTTTCCGGGGCAGTGGTGCCATAATGCATACCGCCACCCGGCACAGACCAAAGGATGCGGCCATTGCCCATCCGGTGTCTGACCATCAGCAGGCGCTCATTTTCGATCAAAATCCCATTGACACGGGTTCTGAGGTGATTACCGAACTTTGATTCGATTTCCTTGCTGATATTGTCTTTTGACATTTACATTCGTCTCTATGGGGAAAAATCATCAGACAGAATTTAAGCCGTCGAGATTGCTAAGTAAGTATTTTCCATTTTCTCCAACTTCCGGTCAGGCAGTTTTTTTTGAGAGGATGGATGTTTTTTTACTCAAGAAAGCAGAGGAGAAGCCGGTGTTTGTGTTGAAAGGCTATGCGGGCACGGGTAAAACTTCCCTCGTTTCTGCCTTAGTGCAGGTGCTTCCCAGAATGGAAATGCGTTCGCTGCTGCTGGCACCAACAGGCCGGGCGGCGAAGGTGATGAGTAATTACTCTGGTCGGGGAGCCTATACGATTCATAAAATAATCTACAAACCCAAAGGTGATTTCGGTACGATGGGTGGGGGATTTATCCTACAAAAGAACTATTTCAAAGACACAGTTTTTATCATTGATGAGTCCTCGATGCTTGCCGATGACGGCGGAATGTCAGGCAACCTGCTTTGGGATTTGATCCAGTATGTTTTTTCGGGAAAAGACAATCGACTCCTGTTTATCGGTGATACGGCTCAGTTGCCGCCTGTGGGAAGTGAATACAGTCCTGCGCTGGACGCGGGCTATCTGTTGCGCCACTATCGTCTGGAGGCCGATCAGATCGAACTTGTTGAAGTCATGCGGCAGCGACTGGAGTCGGGGATTCTATTCAATGCCACGTCACTGCGTGACCAACTGGCCCAGCAGAAGCCGACAGTGAGAATCCAGACCAGTGCCTTTAAGGATGTATTTAAGATGACTTCCGAAAGGTTGGAAGACGGCCTTCGATATGCCTATGATAAATTCGGTACGGAAAACTCCATCATAGTCACCCGCTCCAACAAGTCAGCGGTGCAGTACAACCTGTACATCCGCAGGGTGATTCATTTTTTCGAAGATGAGATTAGCACAGGTGATTTGTTGATGATTGTGAAAAACAACTATACCTACATGGCCGAATCGGAAAAGGTGAACTTTCTGGCCAATGGCGACATGATGGAGGTGATGAAGATCCGCAGTTTCGAGGAGATGTATGGGTTGCGGTTTGCGACGCTGGAGCTGAGATTGCTGGATTATCCTGAGGAGCCTTTCTTTGAGGCAAAAGTCATTTTGGATACGCTGTACTCTCCGAGCCCATCCCTGACCAGAGAGCAATATCGTAGTCTTTACGATCAGGTTTCTGCTGACTACGCGGATGTAGCCAATAAGACCGAGCGCATGGAGCACGTCCGAAAAGATCCCTATCTGAATGCGCTGCAGGTTAAGTTTGCCTATGCTCTGACCTGTCACAAAGCCCAAGGCGGGCAGTGGAAGGCTGTTTTCGTAGATCAGGGATACCTCAACGAGGAGCAGTTGGATAGGGACTTTGTGCGCTGGCTGTATACTGCGGTCACCCGGGCAACGGAGGAGTTGTTTTTGGTGAATTTTACCCCAACATTTTTTGTAAAAGAAGTTGAATCCAAAGCTGAGTAGAACATCAACAGCCTGGTTTTCGGTAGATAGTTCAAATTTACTTCCGTTTTGGCATGTTTTTTTCGCTTTTGTTCGAGCGAACATTGGGCGGTGGATGTTTGATGCTTCGCGAAAAAATCGAAATATTTGAAATTCAATTCTGATACAACCATGAAATCAAGCATGTCTTAGGCAATACACCTAGGCGTGAAAATCAACGATGCGAGATTCCATGTGGCATTTAAAAACAAATTATAAACACATGAAAAAATTAGGGATTTTATTCAGCCTGTTTGCATTTGCACTGGTATTCCAGGCATTTGCGCAAGATCAAGCATCGGGTGCTGTGATCACATTCAAAGAGAAAGAGGTCAATTTTGGTGATATAGTTCAGGGAACAAAAGTGGAGCACACCTTCGTGCTAACCAATTCTGGTACTACTCCTTTGGTGATCTCCAATGTTGCAGCGACCTGCGGATGTACCGTTCCAAGCTGGCCTAAAGAGCCCGTGGCACCAGGGAAATCTGCTGAAATTAAGGTCACCTTTAACTCAGCTGGAAAGATGGGCAATCAAAATTCTGTGGTAAGAATCTACTCCAACGCTTCTGAACCCATCGAGAAAGTGTCACTACTATCCAACGTACTTCCAAAAACAAACTGATCGAATTAGTATCTTATGCCTTGAGCCTGTCATGATTTTGACAGGCTTTTTTATTGCACTTCTCCCTACTAAGAATAATATCCATCAACATGCTGAGGCGCGCATTGTTCTTTTTCCTACAGACAGAAAGAATAAAATGAACCTGATGACCGAATATGGGGTTCCGTCTTTTAGTTTTTATTCCACTTATGGCAAGACCAGCAGAAGGTCGGGTGACTATCCGACAAGTATTTAAGAATATCATTTGGCCCAGAAGAAAGCACCTTTTTTTAGGGCTTTTTTTGATCGTCATCAGTAGGCTGGCGAGTTTGGTTTTGCCGGGAGCCAGTAAATTTCTGGTCGATGACGTGATCCCCAGCAATGATCTCGACATGCTAAAATGGCTCATTCTGGCGGTGGTTGCCTCCATCGTGGTGCAGGCTGTGACCTCCTATGCGCTGACTCAGATCCTGAGCGTGGAGGCACAGCACCTGATCGCCAAACTTCGGTCTCAGGTTCAAAAGCATATCATCAAGTTGCCGATCCGTTATTTTGACAACGCCAAGACCGGTGAGCTTGTGTCCAGGATCATGACTGATGTAGAAGGGGTGAGAAACCTAGTCGGGACGGGATTTGCCCAGATGGTTGGCGGAATCCTGACTGCGGTCATCTCCATGGTATTGCTCATTTCGATCAGCCCAATGATGACCTTGTATGTGCTGGTACCGGTGTTGGTTTTTGGGTTGGTTTCCTTGAAAGCCTTCGGGAAAATTCGACCTATTTTCCGCGAACGGGGCAAGATCAATGCGCAAGTCACCGGCAGACTGACCGAGACGCTCGGCGGTATCCGGGTGATCAAAGGTTTCAACGCAGAAAATCAGGAGATCAAGACCTTCGAAAACGGTGTGGATCAGCTGTTTCAGAACGTGAAAGCAAGTCTGACGGCTACCAGTGTCGTGACCTCAGCAGGTGCGCTATTGCTCGGATTGGCGTCGGCAGGCATCATGGGTATTGGCGGGTATATGATCATGGAGGGGGAGATGACCTTTGGGGATTTCCTTGCATTCACGCTCTACCTGGGATTCATGATCGCGCCGATCGTGCAGATGTCA
Organism: Algoriphagus jejuensis; assembly: GCF_039523455.1. Classification (NCBI taxonomy): domain Bacteria; kingdom Pseudomonadati; phylum Bacteroidota; class Cytophagia; order Cytophagales; family Cyclobacteriaceae; genus Algoriphagus; species Algoriphagus jejuensis. The sequence continues at coordinate 21,518 of NZ_BAAAFI010000048.1, forward strand.
AATATTGGAAGTCAGCTGACCGAGGCCTTCGCAGGCTTGGATCGAACTGAAGAGATCATGAATACGCCACTGGAGGCGGACGATAGCACCAGAACTTTGTCACTCAATCAGATCGAGGGAGACGTCGAATTTCGCAATGTTTCCTTTGCCTACGAGGCAGGCAAGGAAGTGGTCAAAGGTGTCAGCTTCAAGGCTCCTTCAGGTTCGGTGACAGCGTTAGTCGGAACTTCCGGTTCGGGAAAGACGACGATAGCCGGATTGGCAGCGACTTTCTTGAATCCTGACTCTGGCCAGATTCTACTGGACGGCAATGATTTGCAGACCGTAACTTTGGAGTCTTTTAGATCCCAACTTGGCGTGGTGCTGCAGGATGATTTTCTCTTCGAAGGGACCATTCGCGAAAACATTCTTTTCCCAAGACCTGAAGCAACAGAAGCTCAGGTGCTGCAAGCAGCCCATGCGGCCCACGTGCCTGAATTCACAGACCGGTTCGAGAAAGGACTGGACACGCTGATCGGTGAACGGGGTGTCAAACTCTCCGGAGGTCAGCGCCAACGAATCGCTATCGCACGGGCGATCCTGGCGGATCCGAGAATCTTGATTCTAGATGAGGCGACCTCCAATTTGGATACAGAATCAGAGTCTTTAATTCAGGCCAGTCTCAAAGAACTGATGAGAGGACGGACCACTTTTGTCATTGCGCACCGGCTGAGCACCATTCGTCAGGCTGATCAGATCTTGGTGATCGAGCAAGGCCGAATCGCGGAGCGAGGTCAGCACGACGACCTTATTGCGCTGAGGGGTAGGTACTACCAGCTGTATACCTATCAGGCTAGAATTTGATTTCTTGATTGAGGATGGGGACAACATGAAATAATTCTACCGATTTGCATTTTTTTAAAATTTGGATTGTTATTTTTTCACAGGATTGACTGCAACCTGTCCGACAAATTCATGAACTTGATCATAGCGGGAGCAAATAAATTGGGAGAATATCTGGTGAGTAACTACTCGCAATTTCGACTGAATCATACACTGGTCGGCTTTGTAGACGACGACCCCAAGCTACAGGGAAAGACGTATGCAGGATTGCCCGTGTTGGGGCGAATAGATGCAGTGATGGAGATTGACAAAGTTGCACTGGTAATTGCGCTAACCAGTCCTAGTCAAAAGATTGATATTGTCAGACGTTTACTCTATCATCCCTCGCTGACCTTCCCCAACCTGTTTTCCAGCAAAGCCTGGGTTTCCCGAGACTGTATCTTTGGTAGGGGCAATCTTATCCTGGAAGGAAGTCTAATCAACTTTGGTACGCAAATCGGTAATTTCAATACCCTCGGCGAAAACTGTTCGATCGGGCATGAATCAGTAATCAGCGATTACAGCTACTTATGTGAATCAGTGCAGGTGGGTGGCTATAGCTTTTTGGAAGATTCGGAAATAATCGGAAAAGGGGTGGTAATCTCTCAAGGCGTGAGGATCGGAAGAGATACCGAGATCGGTGAAGGGTCTCGGGTTGAAACTGACCTGCCCAATGAATCACATGTGAAAAATAAGCCTTAGGCCTACTTGAATGGGAAGGAAACGAAAAACTCTGAACCCAATCCAACCTTACTTGTAAGCCAGATTTCCCCGCTCAGTTTTTTGGTGAGTTCCTTGACGATATTCAAGCCCAGTCCGGTTCCTTTGATATTTCCTACATTTTTAGCCCTATAGAACGAACCGAAGATTTGTTCGTGTTCGTCTTTAGGAATCCCCATTCCGTAGTCTTTTACCCTAAGTTCAAAGTAGGCCCCTCGATACTGTAAGTGGACTTCCGGCTCCATCGAATCCTCGGAATACTTTAGGGCATTTAATATAAGGTTTCGAAGGATATGAACCAGCAGACTGGGGTCTGTTTGAACCGTAACGTCCGTGTCTGGCATAAAGAATTTTACCTTTCGCTGATCCAAATTTTCCCGATTGATTGTTTCCACGAGCTCTTCCACGAAATGACCAATCTGGATTTTTTTTGGAGAGATCTTCATCCCCGGCTGTATGCTTTTTTCCAGAAGTAGCACGTCGCTCGTGATGTCTGTCAGCCGGTTGGTTTGCGTGACGATCTTATCCACATGGTTGATCACTTTGGCCTTGATCTCAGGGTTGAAGTCCTTTTTCAACAGCAGCTCAATCAGTAGCGCACTACTCAAGATCGTTGCCAGCGGGGTCCGAAACTCATGAGAAGCCATCGAAACAAAGCGCGATTTTAGCTGGTTGAGTTCCTTTTCCTTAAACGCCGTGTCCTTGAATTTCTTGAGTGAATTCTCCCGCCCGGTCACATCTCTCCCGATTGCAAAGATCGCTTTAATGCTTGCTTCTTTAGTATACTGAGGTTTAAATTCAAACTCAATCAGGAGCTTCCTTTTGGTTTTGGGCGTGGTCACCGGGATGACCATTTTTTGGTTGGGCTTCATCAGAGGAAGCGAGGGAAAATTCTCCAACACCTCGTTGATTTTTTTTCCAATGGAATTTGCCACTGATATCTCCAAAGTATTTTCCAGGGATTGGGACACAAATTCCACTTCCATTTGTGAATTGGTCAAAACCAAAATATCTTCAGATTGGTCGACGATCATCTGGAGTAGCTCTTCCGATAAACCGGACGGAAAGCGTGGGGAAGAAATAGATTGGTCTGAAAAGTTCAAGGTCTTGGATTGTAACTAGAGTAAAGGCAATATAAGAACGATTGATTGGGAAACACTTAGCATCACTTGCATGGCGAGCTTCACCTGTGAATAAAAGCAAATCTAATCCAAGGAGTGTTCTATTTCAATATTGCTGTCAGACGGTACATTTACAAATTGTAGCATAAACGGCTAATTAAAGAGTCAGTCCCTGTTGGCTGGAAGATAAATTACTGATGTTTCCTAAATTAATAGCATGAAGAAAATCCTGATTGTCGAAGATGAGGTCGAGTTGGCCAACAATATCAGCGAGATCCTATCAGATTTGGAATATCAAGTGGCGGCGATTGTGAACAGTGCCCCGAGCGCACTTCGTTTTTTAGAAGGAAATGAAGTTGACCTTGTCCTGATGGATATCTTGATCCAAGGCGATCTGGACGGGATTGATCTTGCGTATCAGATCCGTGAAAAATACAATTTGCCGATTGTGTTTAGTACTGCCTATTCCGGTACAGAATATTTGGAGCGCATCTCCTCTGACATTCATGAAGGGTATTTGTTGAAGCCTTTCACGCTGGATAGCTTGAAAACCGCGGTATTTTTTGGGTTGAAGCGGCATGCCGAGAAATTAGCCAAGGAAAGCAAGTCAAGTGGTTGGCTGAAAATTATGGATAAAGGATATTTGGTACCCGTTCCATTTTCCGAGGTTGTATACTTGAAGGCAGACGGCCTTTATACGAGGGTTTTCACCAAGGCCAAATCATATTTGGTCAGAGACATTCTAAAAAGCTTCGAAGAAAAGCTTCCAGCGGTAAGTTTCCTCAGAGTCCATAAGTCTTTTTTGGTAAATACTGCGTACATCGCTTCGTTCAATGCCAAAAGGATCAATGTAGGTGACACAAGCGTTCCCATCCGTAGGGGACTTTATAAAGAATTGATGGAAAGAATGTCTGTCTGATAGCCATCTTTTTTAAAAGTTGTAAAAAAAAGTAGTTCATAGTTGAAGCATATCGTATGAAGAGGTTTAAAGTTTTGATGATTGAGGATAATCCTGGAGACGTTTTGTTGACTTCAGAGGCGCTGGAAGAAAGCAAATATGTCATTGATGTAGACGTGGTTCACAATGGACGTGACGGTGTGGATTATTTATTTAAAAGAGAAAGATTTGAACAAAGTGATCGGCCTGATCTCGTTTTGCTAGACATCAATTTGCCTCTAAAGACAGGCCACGAAGTTCTACAAGAGATAAAGGCCAACCCCCGTACCCGGGAGATTCCGGTGATCATGCTCACGACATCGTCCATGCAGGCGGATATTCTGACCAGCTATCAGGAGCAGGCCAGCTGCTATATTGTCAAGCCTTCGGAGGCGGATCAGTACCTTGATTTCATCAAGGTTTTTGACAAATTTTGCAGTACTCTTGTGGTGTGATTTTTGAAATTTAACACCCGAACATGATCGAATTTTCTAGAAGAGATTTTCTGAAAGCCAGCTCGGTTTCTTTGCTAAGTTTGTGCATTCCAGAAGCTACCCTTCGACTTTTCTCCAAGAAGAAATACCTTAAAATCGGTCTCATTTCAGATCTCCACGTCGACATCATCTATGACGGAGAAGGCAGGCTGAATTCGTTCTTGGCTGCGATGAAAAAGGAAGCTCCCAATGCATTGATCCAAATGGGAGATTTTGCAATTCCCAAACCGGAAAATGCCGCAATGATTCAGGCCTTCAACGATGCCCATTTCCGGTCCTTCCATGTACTGGGCAATCACGACATGGATGAGGGATTTTCCCGAGAACAGGTCATTCAGGCATACGGCATGCCGACTCCCTACTACGCGACCGAGTTGGATTCCATCCTGCTGATTGTCCTGGACGGGAACGATCCCGGCTCGCCGAAATATAAAAGCGGATATCCATCCTACATCGGGCCGGAACAGCAAGCGTGGTTGGTAAGCGAGCTGGAAAAGGCCGAAAAGCCAGTCCTAATCGTCTCACATCAGCCGATTGCCGGGATCTATACGATGGACAATTCCCAGGAGATACAGGAGATTCTGAGCGGTTTTTCCTCTAAAATCCTGCTGGCAATCAACGGACACGCACATGTTGATCAGCACCTCCTTGTCGGTGGAGTCAATTACCTCCACATCAACTCGGCTTCCTATTATTGGGTTGGGGAAAAGCTTGCGCACGAAAGTCTGCCCAAGAATGTCCATGAAAAACACCCTGCACTCAAGTTTACCTGTCCATATTCAGAGGCTTTGTTTGCGCTGCTGATCATTGACCCGGCATCTGGAAAAATCACCGTGGAGGGCCAAAAATCTGAATGGATTGGGCCTTCCCCGCTTGACTTGGGTTATGCAATTTTGAGCAAGAGCGAACAGCGAGAATACCTGAATCCGGTGATCAGCGATAGGATACTAGCTGGATCTTAGATGGCTTCAGCTGGAGGATTGGGCGGTAGCCTTTTTTTCTTTGGTGCCCAAAGTCAGGAGAATAATCGTGACCAAAATGAAAACCGTACCGAGCCAATCCATCGGTCCGAAGTAAACACCCAGCCAAACGACCGCCACGCCAGCCGCGGCCAATGGCTCCACACTGCACAGCAAACTGGCCGTAGAAGCTTCTATTCTGGTGAGTGATTTGGAGAAAAAATAAAACGACAGCACGCTGCCAAACATGATGATGTACCCGAAAGCGGCAAAAGCTTCGAAATCCCAGCTTCCCTGAAATTTCCAAGGCTCGCTAAAAGGAATAAACGCCAAACCTCCGATCAGCATCCCCCAGCCAGTCACCGTCGCCGGAGAAAATCTCCGGAGTAAGCCGACCGGCTGTATGGTATAGAACGCCAGAGACAAAGCGGAAAGAATGCCCCACAGCAAAGCCGCCTCAGAGATCGCCAGCTGATCAAATGAGCCGTGTGTCACCAGTAAGAATATGCCGATCATTGCCAGAAATAGGGAAGCGTATTCTGATACAATCGGCCAACGTCTATTTTTGATTGCATAAAATGCCACTACAAACATCGGCCCGATGTATTGCAGGACAGTGGCGGTGGCGGCATTGGATAGGGATATGCTGTAGAAATAGGTGAACTGCACGCTGACCATGCCCAAAACCGCGAACAGTAGCAATTGGATCACATCGGATGGTTTTCGCCAGATTCGAAAGGTATCTTTGTTATTACGGGTCAGAGAGAAAATCACCAAAATAACGCCGGCACAGAGCATTCTCCAGCAGACCAGTCTTGCGGGCTCGAAGCCTTTCTGCTCAAAGAGAAATTGAGCGCAGGTACCCGAGATACCCCAAAAAACCGCTGAAGAAAGCGCCATTAAGATGCCCTGAATTTTTTGGGTACGGAGTGACATGCTTGGAGCTAGAAGAAATTGGGTCTGCGAAGATATTCCGAAATCTGTTAAAACCATCGGGAGAAATCTCCCAGTGTTAGTGGGGATGAATGGTAATTTTTGCCTTTGTCGGTCGGAAAAAGTGAACTTTCTAAAATTCGTCAAAAAAATTTGGTTCTTTTTTTTGTGAACTAACTGAACCAAATTACCTTTGTGGCGTTAATGATGCAAAACCAATCAACATATGCTAAGTGAAAAACAGAAAGAGTTGATCGAGCGGATCGGTGTCTTTCACGAGCACAAAGGGATGCAGCCGCTGGTCGGTAGGATCATGGGCCTGCTGCTGGTTCACGGCAATGCAGAAGCGACTTTTGAAGAGATCGTGGAGGAGTTGAGCGTCAGTAAGAGTGCCGTGAGCAACGCACTGACCTTTTTGCAGGCGAAAGACCGGATTACCTATCATACTAAACCGGGGGATCGGAAGCGGTATTTTTCGCTCCGTATGAAAAACTGGAGTGAGGAATTGGAGAGGGAAATGTTGGAAATCACCAAGATGAAGGACGTATTAGATGATGTGATCCAAGAACGGGACGACTCCTCTTGCCCGGAATTCAGAAAATGCCTAGTGGACTTTTCCGATTTTCTGGACTTCTTCAAGAATGAGATCCCTTCATTGTTCAAAAAATTCAGAAGTCAAAAAAGCTAAAAATATTTGTACTATAAGTTCGTTAAAAACAGAACCAACTATTTATAATAATAAACACTACTACTAAAGACAATGTTTCGAAAATATCTGATGTACACGGTAGCTCTTTTGATACCGGGACTGTTGTCGGCACAAAATTCGGTGTCGGAATTGGCTTTTACGGAGCCATTGACCCTGAAGGAGACCATTCAAATAGGATTGGACAACAACAGGAATTACAAAAAGGCCCTGCTCGACGAGGACAAGGCCAAGTATCAGCGCAACGAGATCAGGGGGGCTGGACTTCCTCAGATTTCAGCCTACGGCGATTACAACAACTTCATCGACGTGTATCCGCAGGCGATCCCGGGAGGAGGCTTCTTCGGGGGCAGTCCCGAGGATATCAACGTCATCGCTTTTGGCGTGCCTCAATCGCTGAAAGCAGGACTTCAGGTCAATCAGCTGATCTACAGCAATTCTTATCTTATCGGTTTGAAGGCCGCCAAGACAGGGGAGGATTTTTACAGACTTCTGGCGGAGCAGTCTGAGGAGGACGTGATCCATGAGATCGCTTTGAACTACCTTGGAGCGATACAGCTGGAACTTCAGAAGGAGAACTTGCTCGCGACCATCAGCGAGCTGGAAGGCTTGGAAAAAATCCTCCAGGCACAGTATGAAAACGACCTTGCCCGCAAGGTGGACCTCAACCGGGTGAAAGTGAATTTGACTTCTGTCCGTGCGGAGCTTGAAAACCTGGAGATCGCGATTTTCCAACGTGAAGGTTACCTCAAATTGGTCATGGGTATTCCAGTGGACACCGAGATCAGCCTTGATCTGAAAGTCACCGACATGAATCACATGGTGCAGGAGTTTCAGATCGCGGACTTGCATGTGGAAGACAGGAAGGACATTCAGATCCTCGGTGTGCAGGAGAAATTGTACGAGTACGAGTACAAAAACATCAAGTCAGAACACATGCCGCAATTGGTCGGCTTTGCAGACTTCAACAAAAGCGCATTCTCTCAGGAGTTTGATTTTGTCAGCAGTGGGCACAATTGGTATCAGGGGTTCCTGGTCGGACTGAAGCTGGAGATACCGATCTTCAACGGGATGCAGACCAAGTACAAGGCTGCCCAATCCAAAGTCACAGCGGAGCAATTGCAGCTGGACAAGTTTCAGGCCACCGATGCCGCTGAGCTGGAGTACCAAAACGCACTCAACAACTACTATAACTCGCTGAGTACGCTGAAGTCACTGGAGGAAAACCTCGCATTGTCCACCGATGTGCTCAACGAAACCCAACTGCTCTACAAGGAGTCGCTCAGTCCGCTTACCGATCTCTTGGCGGCGGAAGCAGCCGGGAGACAAGCTCAGGGTAATTACAACAACCAGATTATTCAAGTACGTCTTGCCCAGCTCGGCATTCTCAATTCTACCGGTAAGATCACTAACCTCATTCAGTAACGCCAACACCTGCCTATCATGAAATCGAGCATAACGAAAGACGTCACAAAAGGCGATTTTCATCAACTATGCGAGATTCCATGTGGCCTAAAAAAACAATCATAAGCACATGAAAAAATTAATTATCATCGGATTTTTATTCATTGGCGTCAGCGCCATTGCCTTCACGCTATACAACAACAAGAACGAACTGGAGGAAGCGGCCACATTGGCCATGAAGTCCAGCGAGTACATCTCTGTGACTGTGGAGAAAGTGGAAGAAAAAGATGTCAATCGGAATTTCGAAGCCAATGGCGTATTCGAACCTTCGCAAGAGTTGAAACTCATGTCTGAGACCTCTGGCGCGATCGTCAAGATCAACAAGCGCAAAGGCGACTATGTGAAAAAGGGCGACGTGATCGTGCAGGTCGATGACCGTCTGATCCGCTCGGATTATACCATCGCCCAGCTCAACCTGGAGCAGGCGGGCAAGGACGTGAAGCGTTACGAAAACCTCGCCAACACAGACGCGATCACCAAGAAGCAGCTGGAGGATAACCAGAAGGCGTACAACATCGCCGAGGCACAGTTTTCTGCTTTGCAAAAGAGACTGGATGATACCCAGATCAAAGCACCGATCTCGGGCTATATCAACGAGGAATACTACGAAATGGGCGCTTTGGTCAGCCCGGGAATGGCGATCGCAGACTTGATCAATACCTCCCAGCTCAAGCTGTCGGTTCACGTGACCGAAAATGAGATCTCCAAAGTGAAACTTGGCGATCCACTTTCTGTAAGAGTAAACGCGATCAAAGGGGAGACTTTCACAGGAAAGGTAGATTTCATCTCCAAGAAAGCCGACGGGTCCTTTAAGTATGAAGTGATCGTACTTATGACTGGCTCCAATCTGGACAAAATCAACCCAGGGATGTTTGGCACGGCGGCGTTTCAGTTTGCTCAGGATGGAAAAGTCCTCCAGATCAGCAGAAAAGCCATCGTCGGAAGCTTAAAAGATCCAGGAGTCTATACGATTCAGGACGGAAAGGCCGTGTATCGGCCGATTAAAATCAATCCATTGACGGAAGGCTCGATCGAGGTTCTTGATGGATTGAATGCGAGCGACGAGGTCATTGTCTCCGGCTTGATCAACGTGAAAGAAGGTACTCCAGTCAAAGTACAGTAACCATGCAGATTACAAAACTATCCATACAGCGGTCGTCGCTAGTCGTCGTCCTCTTTACTGTGCTGACTTTGCTGGGAATATTTTCCTACACCCAGCTGTCCTATGAGCTTTTGCCCAAGATGGAAACCAACATCGTGACTGTCACGACGGTCTATCCGGGTGCTGCTCCTTCCGAAGTTGAAACTTCGGTTACCAAGAAAATCGAGGATGCGATTGCGTCTCTGGAAGGTATCAAGGCGATGAACTCCATCTCCCAGGAGAGTATTTCCATCATTACGCTGGAGATCGAGACGGGCATCGATGTGGACCTTTCACTTCAGGACGCGCAGCGAAAGATCAATGCAATCTTGGGTGACTTGCCTGAGGGCGTCGATCCTCCGAGTTTGGGAAAATTCGATTTGGATGACATGCCGATCATGCAAATGGCGGTCTATTCCAACCTGAATCCGGCTCAGTTTTATGATTTGATCAAAAATAAAATTCAGCCTTCACTAGCCCAGATCAACGGGGTAGCGCAGGTGAACATGCTGGGTGGTACCGAGCGGGAAATCAAAGTCAATCTCGACCGAAACAAGCTGGAAGCCTACGGGATCTCTCCGCTGATGGTCATGCAGAAGATCAACACGTCCAACTTGGACTTTCCGACTGGTCGTCTTAAAAACGGCGAAGGTCAGGTACTGATCCGTTTGGCGGGGAAATTCACCGCCGTGAATGAGTTGAAAGAGCTGGTGATTGCCTATCGAAGCGATGAGTCGCCGATCCAGCTCAAGGAAGTGGCCGAAGTGGTCGATACTTTCAAAGATGAAGACATCCTGACCCGTCTTAACAACAACGACGCGATCGGTCTGACGATCCAAAAGCAGTCTGATGCCAACGCAGTGGAGCTTTCGGAGATCATCCAGGTTGAGCTTAAGAAGCTGGAAGGGTCCTATGCCTCGGATGGGCTTTCCTTCCAAATATCTCAGGACAGCTCCGACTTTACTCTGGAAGCAGCCAATGATGTGATCAAGGATTTGATCATTGCGATCGTCTTGGTGGCTTTGATCATGCTACTTTTCCTGCACAGTATCCGAAATGCGATCATCGTCATGGTGGCCGTGCCTGCTTCCATCATCGCCACCTTCACGGTGATGATGCTGATGGGCTTCACGCTGAATCTGATGTCGCTCCTGGCACTTTCGCTCGTAGTGGGTATCCTCGTGGATGATGCCATTGTGGTCATCGAAAATATCTACCGACACCTCGAGATGGGCAAGACCATCGCGCAGGCATCCTATGACGGGATTCGAGAGATCGGTGCGACGGTCGTGTCCATTACCCTGGTGATCATTGTGGTGTTTGTGCCTTTGGCATTGACGGATGGCTTGATTTCGGGGATTATCCGACAGTTCAGTATCACCGTTGCGGTGGCGACCTTGTTCAGTTTACTGGTGGCGTTTACCCTGATTCCGCTGCTGACTTCGAGATTTTCGAAGCTTGAGCACCTGAACAAAAATTCTTTCTTCGGAAAGATCGTCTATGGTTTCGAAAGAGGCTTGGATGCCTTTGTGGATTGGTTGATTGACATCCTGAGATGGGGATTTGCCCATAAGGTTGCCACATTGGCAATTACGTTCCTCTTGTTCATCGGTTCTTTCTTTCTAGTCGGTGGCGGATGGATTGGTAGCGAATTCGTGTCTCAAGGGGATAGAGGCGAGTTCCAGATCCGAATGGAATTACCAAAGGATGCGACGCTTGAGCAGACTAACTTCAAGACCCAAGAGGTAGAAAACTACCTCAGAACCCTCCCGGAAGTAAGTGAAGTATTCACCACGGTAGGTCGATCCAGCGGACAGTTTACTGGCTCACAAGCTTCTCCATTTACGGCGGAGATTGCCGTGAAGCTGGTGGATAAAAAGCATCGGGTTCAGAGCGGCCCTGAGTTTGCCAGAGAAGTCGAAAACTACCTGGAGGAAAAAATCCCGGGAGCAGAATATACCTCAGTTCCGATCTCTATCATGGGTACGGCGGCGGATGCGCCGATTCAAGTGATTGTTTCCGGGCCGGACAGAGACTCGGTAGCCATGACAGCGCGGAATATCGAAAATATCTTGCTCGGACTTCGTGGCACGAGAAAAGTCGAAAGCTCGCTGGAAGCCGGCAACCCCGAAATCCGCGTAGAAGTTGATCGCTTCAAGATGAACGAACTCGGTCTATCCATGGACCAGGTCGGCGGTACGCTACAGGTGGCTTTCAACGGGAACGATGATTCTAAATATTCCGACGGAGACTATGAATACGACATCCAGATCCGACTGAATGAGTTTGACAGAAGAGAGATCTCCGACGTGGAAAGTATCACGTTCCTCAACGGCAAAGGCCAACTCGTGAAGCTCGCGCAGTTCGCTGACGTAGTGCAGTCCGAAGGACCCACCAAACTCGAGCGTAGAGACCGTGTCGGCTCGGTGAAAGTAACTTCCCAAGTGGCCGGAGTACCATCTGGTACCGTGGGTGCTCAGCTGACGGCTGCGATTGCGGAACTTCAACTGCCTCCGCAGGTTCAGATCAACTACGACGGTGATATGAAAAACCAAAGCGAAGGCTTCGGGAGCTTGGGCGTCGCCCTCATCGCATCCATTCTCTTGATCTACCTGATCATGGTGGCGCTGTATGATTCCTATGTATATCCATTGGTGGTGATGTTTTCCCTGCCGATGGCCTTGATCGGCTCCCTGTTGGCTTTGGCACTGACCAAAAGCACGCTGAGTATTTTCTCGATCATGGGTCTGATCATGCTGATGGGTCTCGTGGCGAAAAACGCGATTCTCTTGGTAGACTTTACCAATCAGCTGAAAACCGCTGGAGTAGAAGTGAAAAAGGCTTTGGAAAAAGCGGTGAAGATCCGATTCCGACCGATCCTGATGACCACGCTTGCGATGGTGATCGGTATGCTCCCAATCGCTTTGGCTGGTGGAGCCGGTGCGGAGTGGAAAAATGGCTTGGCTTGGGTGATCATCGGGGGCTTGATGTCCTCCATGTTCTTGACCCTGGTTGTGGTGCCGGTGATCTACTACCTGTTTGATCGCTTCTTGGCGAAGATTGGTAAGGCAGAGAAAAAAGAGATTCCGCTTGACGAAACTCCAGTAGAGGAATTCGAATCCGAGGCCGCCGCTTACGTCTGATCCGAATTGGTTGATGATGAAGACGAAGCAGGGGCCTGATTTCTTCAAATTGGGAATTCGGACCCTGGCCTTGGTTTCAAGTTTATCTGGTGTATTTCCTGATGACAGGAACGGAGATCGAACTTGAGACGCTCGATTTTTCGAAGAGAGCTACTGGAGCATTGGGGCGACTCCTTTTGACCTACTTGCATTGGGACTGATCGGGTGCAGAGGCTGCTGAAATCCGTATCCGGGTAGCGATGGGTTTTGTAATGGCGGGTGTTTTTCCGGTGTTGGGGAATTTGCCGGAGTTAGTGATCGGGAACCGGGGAACTTGGGAGTTTATCCTCTTGGCGTATTTTCTGACCGGGTCAGGGGCGCTCTCCGAGATGTATTGGATATGGGTTGGAAATGAAAAAGAACATTAATAGAGCTATGATAAAAGGACATAAACTAGCAAAAAACCTGTCAAGGGTTTTTGAATCTTACGGAATTAGCCTGAATGGAAAGCAGGGAAAACTTCACCTGAAAAATGACCTGCACATGGATGAGGTCTTCATCAATGGATTGATCTTCGAACTGGAATATGTGTCCAAAAAGAATCTGGACAAGGACTTCAAGGAGCTGGAACTCCGACCGGTCAGCTTGATACAGGAGTTTGCTTCCTGACAGTAAAAGCAAATGGTTGTTTAATTACCCTCCCGGATTGAGTGATCGGTCCGGGTGTTTTTTTCGTCATCGCGAGTGAAGTATGAATGAATGATGTCTATAATTTCCTTCTATTTTGCAGGATTATTCGAGAAACACCATGGAAGACTTAATCCTGAGAAAAGCCAATTCCGACGACTCCGACGCGCTCTGGGAGCTCATCGAGCCGATCATCCGTGCAGGTGATACCTATGTTTTTTTCCCGATTCTTCCAGAGAAAAGATGCTGAACTATTGGCTGGGCGCGGACAAGGATACCTATGTGGCGGAGCTGGAGGGCGATGTCCTCGGGACTTTCTATCTCAAAGCCAATCAGCCAGACCGAGGCTCTCATGTCGTCAATGCCGGCTATATGGTGGGAGAGAAGGCCCGTGGAAAAGGCATCGCCAAAGCCATGGCGGAGTTTTCCTTTGTAGAAGCTAAGCATTTAGGCTACTCCGCGATGCAGTTTAACTATGTGGTGAAAAGCAATGAGGGTGCTGTAGTGCTTTGGAAGAAGATGGGTTTTGAGATAGTTGGGGAGATTCCCGATGCATTTTTGCACCCTACGCTAGGACTGACCAATGTGTATGTGATGTACCGGAAGCTTTGAGCGTATCAAGAAGCAAGAGTCAATTCTGTCGCGGAGTTTTCTGAAAATTCAAGAATTTGCGAAGAGAGGATGAGGGCTTATGACATCGAGTTAGGGGGACGAAAATTAAATTTCGAAATACTCATGTTTTCAAACCATAGTACACCCATTCCTTGATAGATACAATCTGCGTACCCGGACGTAGCGTGGAACTGGACGCATTTAAACGAATAATACAAGCTTGAGGAATTGCAAATCACAGAAATTCCTCGCAGACCTCTTATATTTTTGGTGGGGGCTGTGGGACGTAGCGTTCAATTTCCTGGCAAAAAAAATCCTTGGAGATCGTAGCCAAGGATTTTTCTGGTGATTTTAAAACATTTCGTTGTAGGTATCTTCATCCATTCCTTTGCTGAATCGTCTTAGATTGTAGGTAAACGACAACATAAAGTACTGCTGTAAGACGTTGGTTTGGATGTCTTCAATATAGGTTTCGGTCACGTTTCTGCGGACATTCGCATTTTGCCCAAGTAAATCGTAGACCATGACGCTGACTTCGCCTCTTTGGTTTTTAAATATTTTTTTACCCAAACTCATATTGATCAGAGAGAAATTATTATCAAATCCTTCACTTAGACCGGAGTTGATCTGATGATTGAGATCTAGTCGATAGATAATTCCCTGCCAGATGATCCAATTGAAATTGACGCGAAATCGCTGTTGAAAGTAGCTGTCGTCAAGGCTTGGGTTCAAGGTGTTTTCCACTTTGTTGAATGAGGACCGCGACCAAATGTTAAAATCGATCTGATCACTGATGCTGCTGTTGACGGAGAATCCCGTGCTGAGTCGTTGGGAGTTGTTGAAGCCTATCTCATCGTTTACCTGACCTGGCCGTCTGGTGACACTTACTCCTCCGTTGATGTTGAGTTTGGATTTCATAAAATCCAATGGCATGCCGTAGCTCAGCCAAGATCTCAAATCCCAATAACCATCCAAATTGACCGGTTTATTAAGCTGTGATCCTTTTTCCAAGATGATTCCATCCTGTATTTCCGTGGCTTCATCAGCAATAAATGTGCTGTTTGAGATGTAGTTGTCGACAAACTGGGATCGGGTGTAAAGAAACCAGCTTTTGTCAGTATCCGGATTTTGACTTCTAAATCGAACTCTAAACTCTTTGGAGTAGGATTGATCAAGATCGGGATTTCCTGTTCTGAGTTGTAGCGGGTTGGTGTTATCGATCACAGGCTGAAGTTGGCGCACCTGCGGCTCGTCGGTTTGCGTATCGAAATCAATCTGAATGTTTGTATTAGAACTGAATTTGTATTCAAAGCGGACGGTCGGCAAAACTGCGGTAAATTTTCGATTCAAAATAAAGTCTTGAGGGAATTCCTGTCGATTGTCGAGATTGGCATCTTGGTATTGGAGTTCTGTTTGGACGCTTAGCTTTTCGGTACGATATTGATATCCGATTTCAAATTCTTGTGTCAAGTAGTCACTTTGAAAGCTATTGCTCAGTGCCGTGTCCAGAAGCATAGTGCCGGATTCAAAATCTCCTCCCTCTACATTAAAGACTAGTTGATCAGAGTTATTTCCTCTGTTTCCGATCTCATACTCGGCTTCCAATTGCCCATTTTTTCCAATCGCTTCCGTGAACGAGATTCCGGCTTCCCATCGATCTCCCTGTCGCTCTCTAGTAGTTCGTTGATCAATATTTTCGACTCGCTCACCGGCTTCCTCGAAATAGAGGTTTCGTGCTTTTCGGTCTGATTCGTCATTGTCCCATCCGTTGTGCAGCATGCCACTGAAGGTTATGCTTCGTCCCGCCTTATTGAATTTATGTCCGTAAATCAATCTGTTGAAAAAGTCATATTCTTGATATTGACCGGTTTTTAGGTTATCTACCTGATTGATCAGGTTCGCGCCATCGGTAGTTTCCCCAATAAATGACGAATTTTCACTGGTAGATTTAGCCGAAAATCTGGGAATGAAGAGAATTCTATTGCGTTCGTCGATATTGTACTCTAAGCGTAGGTCGGCTTGGTGTTCATTTTTCACCTGTACATCAGCGGCAGTTTCGGAGTATTCTTGATTGGATTCGTCGGTAGTTACAAATTCCCGAAATTTATTTACGATACCGACATTCTCTCTCTTGGAGTAAGTGTAGCTTCCGCTGACCTTTATTTTTTCTCCCCAAAGATCGGTATAGTTTAATCCCAATATATTGGTGGTCACGACACCTTCCTGTGGTCTGCCGTCCGATTGTGTATTTGCATCACTGGTGTAGTTCAACATGTTCACATTGTTTGTCAAACCCGTAATCGTAACGCGTTGGTCTTCATCAAATGCATTGATACTTGCTCCTACTAAGTAGCGATCATCTGTCCCGTATCCGGCGGTAGTTTTCCCAAATTGTCCTTTTCTACGATTTTCTTTGGTGATGATGTTGATGGTTTTAAGACGTACCCCATCATCAAAACCACTCATCTGGGCTTTTTCACTTTTCTGATCAAAGATTTCGATACTTTGAATCACCTCTGCTGGGAGATTTTGGAGCGCGGCTTGGACATCGGTTCCGAAAAATGGCTTTCCGTCGACCAAAATCTGGGCAATATTTTCACCTTGAGCTTGAAGTGCACCGCCTTCAGCGACGACCCCGGGGAGTTTTTCGATCAGAACCTGGGCACTGGCGTCCTTCATTGTTTTGAATGCATCAGCATTGTACATTGTAGTGTCGCTTTTTTGGGTTCCGGTGGATCTTCGGGATGTCACGACCACTTCACCCAGGTCAGTGGCTTCTTCTTGGATGCTGAGTGATCCTAAATCGACATTAGAGTTTACCTCGAGTGTCCTAAAATAATTTTTGTAGCCCAGATATTGAATTTTAAAAAGATAGGTGCCTTCCCTGACATTCGCTATTTCGAATTCCCCGTCGATCTCAGATATTGTCCCGTAGGCTTGAGCTGAGTCCCGAACCGAAAGCAATAAGATGTTGGCATATGGAATCGGATCTTGTTTTCCATATTCCAGAATTTTGCCCTTGACTATGGAGGATTGGGAATACCCTGTGGTAAATCCACCAATAGTCAGGATCAAAAAGAATAAATATTTCATTGGTTTGGCGTATTCGGGTTATTGAGAATGACAAGAAAAGAGGAATCCGATGCTATAAGATACAAAGAAAGCCCCCGAAGGTTTATTTTTAATGGAAGAATAGGCTGAGCGGTTGAAACGGGGAATGAACAGTTGGCTTTTCGAATGAAGGGTTAGAAAAGAGCTTCGTATCGATCTTGAAGATTGACAGGTTATGATCCGAGATTTAATTCTGACAAACAGTGTCTGATTCACGTGTTGGTTTTTTTGTCATTTTTATGTTTATAAAAATGACATTTGTATCTTGGCTCATGAAATCTGAATGAGTTTATGGAACAAGCGGAAAAAATTAGCATCACCACTAAGACACTTGCGTCTGGCAATTGTCAGGTCAAATTTTTTGTAGAGGACCAGCAAAAGCCTCAATATGGCTACCTGCTAGTAACGGAGCCCAAGCCTGTGGGGGACATTATAGCGGAGATCAAAAGCCGACTGGAGCAGCGAAGAATGGAGACTCGGGATCTCGATCCATTTTTTCCGGTACTTCCAACGTCCCAGGAATTGGACTTTTATCTCTATTCGGCGTGAGCTGCCTAGCTTCAAACCTCCGGTTTTTGCGAAAGCAAAAGGCTATCACCCAGAATGATCTCGCAGATCAATTGGACGTGCAGCGCACCATGATTTCGGCTTATGAAGACGGTCGTTCCGAGCCCAAACTTGCGACGCTCCAAAAGCTCTGTGAACTTCTCCAGGTAGGAGTGGAGGAGATCCTGTCGCATGACATAGAAAAACTGGGAAGGAAAGCGATTCAAAAGAGGGGAATCAGTATTTTGACCATTGCGGCTGATGAATCAGACAATGAAAACATTACGCTTGTTGCTCAGAAAGCTGCTGCTGGATACTTGAACGGCTATGCTGATCCGGTGTATATGGAGACACTGCCACAGTTTCACTTGCCCAATCTTTCCCGACAGGGCACGTTCAGAGCGTTTGAGCTGTCGGGCGATTCGATGCTGCCCTTGGTTCCGGGGACAATAGTCGTCGGAGCCTATGTAGAGCAGCTGAAGGAAATCAAAAGTGGAAAAACCTATGTGTTGGTCACTCAAACAGAAGGAGTGGTTTATAAGCGGATATTTAATTATTTAGAAGAAAACGGCAGGCTGTTTTTGGTCTCTGACAATGAACATTACAAGCCCTATGAAGTACGGGGGGAAGAGGTGATGGAGATTTGGGAGGCTAAGGCATTTATCAGTACGGATTTTCCCAATCCGGGAGACAAAAAAAGACCACTGACCTTAGATGACCTAGGTAATATGATCCGTGATATCCATGCTGATCTAAGGAAAATTAAGGGTTAGTTTTCCTGATATTTACAGTGCCGGTGAACCCTGAAACGGGGAAATTTATTATCCCATACCAAGTCAGTCCGTCGTCATCGGTGCTCATGGAAATAGTGCCGTTTACATTCAGTGTAGTATTATAGTAGTCCACCAGTAAGTCCGTACCAGCTACCTTACCTTGTCCTTCAGCAGTGCGCGTGTCCAGCAGGTCATACTCGTAATACGCTACATCGGCTCCATTTTGACTGAAAGCCAAAACGCTGACCTTTTGCCCGTTTAAATATAAATCCCATTCTCCCGATATATCAGGGATGAATTGACCGGAATTCTGATCGTTTTCATGTAAGTCTGTTCCACTTGCTGACTCCGGAATGATATTGGCTTCCTGGTCAAAATCTGTCGATGCTTGTTCTTGATATTCTGGATAGGTATCTAGGTCATCGGGCACACACATCCCGATTAAAATAAGAAAGCCAACTAGGCCGCCGATCATCCAAAGGTAGTTTTTAGCCCACCAGCTTTTCGGTTGGGGAACGGGCGGAACAACGGGTCTTTGCGGATTGTCGCTGCGGATTGGATCAGGTGTCGGTTGCGGCTTCTTGGTGATGATTTTCTCCAAGACCTTTGTCAATTCTCCGACGTCGTAGTTCCAGCGCGAGCTAGTGAGTTCTTGCGCATGCTTGAGCGACAGCTCCTTCAATTCTTCCGGTAAATCCTCAGGGTCGGGCATTTCTGCACCGTTGACCAGAACTGGGATGACGCGGAGTTCTCGTTTGAGCGCTTCAGCTATTTCTTTTCTTACCCAATCGTCGGGTTTTTGAAGTCTGCTGACCCCTTTGCTGTCTACGACTTTCAGCCAATGTGGACCGATCATAGCAAGTAGAACCTTGCTTTCTCCCAAGGCTTTGGCGATGGATTGGTCGAAATTTAATCCGGCTTCAAGCGTTTCTACATCATAGAAGATGTTTTCTTGCCCGAAAACTTGCTCAAGTTTGTCCTTCAATCTGCCGGACTCGCCCGAAGTGTCTTCCCGCCGGTAACTAATAAAAATCTTTCCGCTTGCCATAAAAACCGCCTGATTTACATCTAGTTAAATTTAGGGAATTCAGGCTGTTTTTTGCGGATTCAGGAAATTTTATTCATGCAGCAAGTCATAAAAGCCAGATTTGATTTTGCTGACGGCGTCAAAAGAAGGGTCAATGTTTACTACGCCTTTCCCGAGTTCGTGCCAATAACCGTCTCCGCATTCAATGTACGCGCCGCGCTTTTTACCGGCTTCTTCTTTGGCGATCTCGTAGTGGTAGTCTGGTGTAAACACAATCTTCATCAGCTGTATCGTATAATCCCAGTTGATTTTTCTCGAAGTTCCGGATTTTTCAAAAATCACTTCACGGTTGGAAAAGTGAACAGTAATACTACAATCAGAAATGGTGTCGCTCTCCACTAAACGATAATGAACTTGAAGTGGCGCTTCCTTTTTGACTGTTTCGTAGATCGCCTGAATCAGATCCTGAGCCATCAGTTGCCATGCTTCTTGATTTCCAGGGATTTTCACACCTTCGTTCTTCCCTTTTTCCAGCGCAGTGACCGTGATTCCACCTTCATCGATATCCTTGTTGCTCCATTTAGTTTTGTTAAAAAGCTGTAGCAAAGGTGTAATCCAGATAGAATTCAACGGGCCTTTGTGACTGTAATCGTCATTGAGCGTGAATCCTTCGTCCAAGATTTCCTCCTGTGTCAAATCCTCTCGGTCAGTGTAGTGAAGATCCAGGACCACGTCCAGATCACCTTTTGACCAATCCAGTGCCAAACGAAAAACGTGGCTGTACGGAGGAGGAATGATACCTGAATCATATTCTAAAACCAGGCCGGTGAGTGTGTTCTTGGAAAGGGTCATTGTCTAAGCTTTGCGCAAAAGTATGGTTTTTCGGGCAATTAAGTGGTTATTTTGCACCCTAAACCCAACCCAATGGAAGAGCTGCTCGATTACATTTCTTCTGAGATTTACCAAAAATCTCATGTCGTTGTCGATGATTTTGTTGATAGACCGTTTAGAAAGGCGCTTTTGGAAGAGCAAATTCAATTGGTTCAGCAGGGGAAATTCAAAACTGCTGCTGTGGGAACAGGCGGACAAAAACAAGTGCGGACTGAGATTCGAAGCGACGAAGTGTTGTGGATGGATGCTGAGGATTTGAGCGCGCTGCAATCTGCATTTTGGGAGAAAATCGCAGAAGTGCGCAAGGTGCTCAATCAACGCTGTTTTTTGGGATTGCGGTCCTTTGAGGGACATTTTGCCCGATATCCGATCGGTTCTTTTTACAAGCGCCACCTCGATCAATTTCATGCGGTGCCGCATCGGGTTGTCACGGTGATTTTGTACCTGAATGATTCTTGGACTTCCGAGGATGGAGGGGCGCTGCGGATGTATATTCCGCAGGACGATGGTTCGGAATTGATCGAGGATGTCTTGCCGATTGGGGGCAGGCTGGTCGTTTTCCTCAGCGGTGAGATCCCCCATGAGGTAATGCCAACCAAAAAAGAAAGGATCAGCATCACCGGATGGCTGAGAGATATCGATTAACGCAAATTGATCGTAATTGTCCGATCTTCATTTCCAGTTTGCACTGCCGCCTTTTCGAAGTTGGGCGGGCCAAAGTAGATCTTCGGATTGTTTGAAAACCCGTATTTCTCCGTGGGAAGACCAATGAAATTGGTGTTCATGACTTCGTTGTTGTCCTCGTCATGAAGTACGGTCACGGCATATTTTCCCGGAAGCAGGTCCGGTAATCTTAATTCCACTTTGCCGTTTTTTGGTGCGATTGCAAATTTTCCAAATGCCTTTTCCACCTGGTCGGGAAATCCATCTTCCTTGTCGAAGACCAAGATCAGGACTTTGCCTTTGTCTGAGTTTGTCTTTTGGACTACGACAAACAGATCGGCTCCTTGGACTTCGTGGTTTTGGGGTTCCAAAAAAAGTAAGGACAGCAGGCTGAGGAAAAATATCATAGGCTTTCAAAGCTGAGTTTACGGTTGATCTTTCCGTTTGGCGTTTCGATAAAAGCATCGCTAAAGTAGATCTTTTTCGGTACCTCATACGGACTCAAAACCGCCTGCAATTGTTTTAGAAGCAGTTGAGTTTGTTCTTTTTTAGCTGTGCCCTCCAATACCAAAACGAGCCTTTCGCCGAGTTTTTCATCTTTTTCCCCGAAAAAGAAGAAGCGTGAACTCGGGAAATTGGCATGAATCGCTGCTTCGGATTTTTGCTCCAATAGCTCGGGATGCAGCTTGATCCCACCGGAATTTACGGTGAAATCGACACGGCCCAGCCATTGAAAAGCATCGTCAGAAAGCAATTCGACCAAGTCGTTGGTCTGGACTTTTTTGGCGCCGCTCATCGCTGATTTGACCCAAAGAGCTCCTCGCTTGTCTTGGCCGATCAGCACGCCGGGGAGTGTTTCGTAGCGGAGCTCATCCTTCTCGATTTTCGCCAATGCGATATGGGATACCGTCTCGGTCATCCCATAGGTCTGCCAGGCTTGGATGTTGTGTTTGGTGAGCTGACTTTTCAGCGATTCGGAGAGCTGGGCGCCTCCGATGATCAGGCTGCCGACCCGTTTGAGTGTGCTGAGGGAGTCGGTGCTTTCAAGTGTCTTCTCCACTTGCAGCGGTACCATGGCGACGAAATCGGGAACGAAGTCAAGCCGCTCCAGAGGATTTCCAGCTGGCTCTACCAGCCAAATCGGACAGTCCCAGACCATCGCGCGAACCAGCATCATCTTGCCGGCGATGTATTCCGGATTGAGGCAGCAGAGCAGTCGGGTGGTGGGGTTGGAGTTGAAAAAAGCACCAGTCGCCTCAGCGCTGGCTTGCATCTGCTCGCGGGTGAGCTCGATCCGCTTTGGCACTCCAGTGGAGCCAGAGGTCTGTTGGAGGAATTGTTTTTGCCCAGAAAGCCAACCCTTGCAAAAAACCAGTGCGGCTTTTTCCATCTCGGAAAAAGCAGAAATGTCCAAGCCAAAGTCGGTGATCTTGCTGAAATTCTGGTTTCCAATATGAAGCTGAAACATCTAAAAGGTGTGGATTAGAAAGGGTTTGGGGGATTCGTCGATTTTCAGGCTAGGCTGCTATCTTGCACAAAAATCGGATTTTTAACCAAAACGAAAATCATGGAGTGGATTACTGCCAAAGTTTACGAAGATATCACCTATAAAAAATGCAATGGCGTAGCTCGCATCGCCTTCAACCGTCCCGAAGTCCGAAATGCCTTTCGCCCAAAGACGACTGCGGAACTCTATGATGCCTTCTACGATGCGCAGGAAGACACGTCCATTGGAGTAGTTTTGCTGTCGGGAGAAGGGCCTTCGTCCAAAGACGGAGGCTGGGCATTCTGCTCAGGTGGCGATCAAAAAGCCAGAGGAAAGCAAGGTTATGTCGGTGAGGACGGCTACCATCGCTTAAATATTTTGGAGGTTCAGCGGCTGATTCGATTCATGCCGAAAGTGGTCATTGCCGTGGTGCCGGGTTGGGCAGTTGGCGGAGGACACAGCTTGCATGTGGTTTGCGACCTGACCTTGGCAAGCAAGGAGCATGCGATCTTCAAGCAGACGGATGCCGATGTGACGAGTTTTGACGGGGGTTATGGAAGTGCTTATCTCGCCAAGATGGTCGGTCAGAAGAAAGCCCGCGAGATCTTTTTCCTCGGAAGAAACTACTCCGCCCAGGAAGCTTACGAGATGGGAATGGTGAATGCGGTGATTCCTCATGCTGAGCTCGAAGCTACAGCTTACGAATGGGCTCAGGAGATCTTGGCAAAGTCACCGACCTCGATCAAGATGCTGAAGTTTGCCATGAACTTGACCGATGACGGCATGGTGGGGCAGCAGGTTTTTGCCGGTGAAGCGACCAGACTGACCTATGGAACTGAGGAAGCGATCGAGGGCAGGAATGCCTTTTTGGAAAAGAGGAAGCCGAATTTCGGCGCAAATAAGTGGATACCTTAAATGGAGTAAGACCTGTCAGGTTTTCAAAACCTGACAGGTCTTTGTTTAGGTAAAATATTCAGACAAAAATCGGAGTGTTTCCGATTTTGCCCCGAATATTTGACAATCCAAAAAGAGCCTGACGATCAAATCAGGCTCTTATTTCATTTCCTAACTCACAAACTTTTTCCTCACGATGTATTCCACAGCTCTCGCGGCGAGTCTTGCTGTGGCATTGTCCTGATCAAACTGCGGGTTCAGCTCCACCACGTCGAGGCTGATGAGTTTTTTGCTTTTCACAATCAGTTCAAAAACCTTGAAGGCAATCTGGGGATTGAAGCCCATGGGAGAAGGTGCAGAGACTCCTGGTGCAAAGGCGGAGGAAAAACCATCCATATCGATGCTGAGGTAGATCTTGTCTACAGAGTCGATAAACCATAGGATTTGCTCCTGGATAAATTCCCAGTTGTGAAGGCGAAAATCCTCCATGACGATGTATCTCGCTTTCAGTTTTTCTGCAGCTTTAAATAGTGACCTCGGATTGGCTGCGCGCTGGATCCCAAGCGCGAGATAATTGAAATCCTCCGGAAACTCCTCGGCCAACTGGAAAAATGGGGAACCGGAATGTCCTTTTTCCTTGACCAATGGGCGAAGATCAAAGTGTGCATCCAGGTTGATGATGCCCAATCTCTCATTCTTTTCCTTCACAAAATTCATGACGCCCCGTCCGTGCGCATAAGCCAAATCGTGTCCTCCGCCCAGCAAGACAGGAAAATGATTGGTCGAGAGCATGTCGTAGGCGATCTTGGAGATGATCTCGTGGGAAGATTCCATGTTTTGATCCAAGGTGAAAACATCCCCGTAATCGAGAATCGGCAGGTTTTCGGGAAGATGAAGTGCGATCGAGCCCAGGATCTTTCGGATGGCGGATGGCCCTTCGATCGTCCCGATCCGGCCTTGGTTGCGAATCACCCCTTCCTCGCCGGAATAGCCCAGAATTCCGATTTTCTTCGTGGAATCTTGGTTGAGGTTCAGATTGGAGATGGTTTGAACAGCTTGGTGCCAATATTCGATCTGGTCTGATTTTCTGCCTGCCCAATGAAAAGGAGACGGGTTTTGATTCAGGTTCATAAGTTTTGGATTCGTAGCTAAAGTATATTTACGCTAACTTAAGAAAAGTTGGCTGTTAGTTTTGTTGACAAATAAAGCTTCTGATCATGAAGGAGTATCGGATTCCCCAGAAAGAGAATATTGATTTGGACACTTTTCAGGAACCCAACGAGTCGTTTGTGGGCTACACTTACGCAGATTACCTCAAATGGGATTTTGAAGAGATTGTTGAATTGATCAAGGGGAAGGTTTTTGCGAAACCACCAGCACCAAATCGCAGACATCAGGAGATTTCAAGGAATCTGATAATGAGTTTTTGGGATTTTTTGCGCCCGGTTTTATAATCGATCTGGAGGAAGTGTTTTCTGAGGATTGAAGGGTTGTTTAGACAGGCATTTTCGTCAACTTAGAAAAAATTATAGTATCTCGCGGCTCGCAATCAAAGCTCCGGAGGATCTAGCTCGATGTCTGAGTTAGCCGAAGTATGTCGTGACCATATCTGTCAAATGTTAATGAGGAGAACAGATAATCGTTTTAAGATTTTTTAGAATAGAATGATGTAATGGGAAATATCTGGCAAGTCAAAATGCCGTAGGCATGATTCATTAGTAGCCAGCCATTTCAATGGCTGGAATCTAAAGCGTTAAATGTGAAAGAAAATGCCATAGGCATGACCGATAAAATCCAACATTATTGAAAGTCTTCTTATTCGTTCTTTTGGCTTGACCCAAAAGAACCAATCCCGATAGCTATCGGGACAAGATTTGCCAAAGCTCCAACCGCACGAGACCGAACGCTGGCTCGCTGGCAAATCCTCCCACCGCGCCTATCCAATCTGTATTTTGTGCTATACCGGCAAAACTCATGTGTAATACCATGTTTTTAGCGCCTGCGAAGCTCAAAAACTGTTGTCTCCATTCGTTTGTTAGCGGAAAATTTTAAACCCAATTTGACAAACCCGATCGTTTAGAGGACCTATGTCAATCAGGAAATTCCCTTCAAAATCTCTTCATCCACCAGATTCGGAATCGTCACTTTCAGTCCCGGACTTCGATCCATTTCCCGCTGAATGGCTTCCATAGAACCCGAGTTTCTTGCCCAAGCTCGACGTGCGATTCCATTGTTGACATCGTAGAAAAGCATCGATTTCAGCTTTCGTTCGGCTTCAGCGCTTCCGTCCAGCACCATGCCAAATCCGCCGTTTGTCACCTCTCCCCAGCCGACTCCACCACCGTTGTGGATCGAGACCCAAGTGGCGCCTCGGAAGCTGTCTCCGATCACGTTGTGAATCGCCATGTCTGCCGTAAATCGGCTGCCGTCGTAGATGTTGCTTGTTTCCCGATAGGGTGAATCGGTGCCGCTGACGTCGTGGTGATCACGACCCAGAACAATCGGAGCAGAGATTTTCCCGCTTTCGATAGCCTGATTGAATGCCTGCGCGATCTTGGCTCTACCCTCTGCGTCGGCGTACAGAATCCGGGCTTGTGACCCCACCACCAACTTGTTTTTCTCCGCTTCTTCGATCCAGGTGATGTTATCCTGCATTTGTTGGGCGATAGACTCGGGCGAGGTTTCCAAGATTTCCTTCAAGACCTTGGCAGCAATTTGATCTGTTTTTCGCAGGTCTTCGGGTTTGCCGGAAGTGCAAACCCATCGGAACGGGCCAAATCCGTAGTCAAAACACATGGGTCCCAAGATGTCCTGAACATAGCTGGGGTATCGGAAGTCGATCCCGTTTTCTGCCATGACTTCCGCACCGGCTCGGGAAGCTTCGAGAAGGAAAGCGTTCCCGTAGTCGAAAAAGTAGGTGCCTTTCGCAGCATGCTTGTTTATAGCATCAGCCTGCCGACAAAGTGACTCTTGAACTTTCAATCGAAACTCCTCCGGATTCTCCACCATCAGCTTGTTTGACTCCTCGAAAGAAAGTCCGGCAGGGTAGTAACCGCCCGCCCAGGGGTTGTGAAGGGAGGTTTGGTCAGAGCCAAGCTCCACAAACAAGTCCTCCTCATAGAACCTTTCCCAGACATCTACAATGTTACCAATGTAGGCGATGGACAGGGTCTCTTGGTTGAACTTGGCTTCAAAGGCACGTTCCACCAGTTGGTTGAGGTCTTGGATCAGCACGTCCACCCAGCCTTGTTCATGTCTTTTTTTAGCTGCCGAAGGGTTTACTTCCGCACAGATGGTGATGCATCCGGCGATGTTTCCGGCCTTGGGTTGTGCACCACTCATTCCGCCCAGACCGGCGGTGAGGAAGATTTTACCTTTTGGATTTTCTCCGGCCTTTAGTTTTTTACGGAAAGCATTCATGACCGTAATCGTGGTGCCGTGGACGATTCCCTGCGGGCCGATGTACATGTACGAACCGGCAGTCATCTGCCCATACTGCGTCACGCCGAGCGCATTGAATCGTTCCCAATCATCCGGCTTGGAGTAGTTGGGGATCATCATGCCGTTGGTGACGATCACGCGCGGAGCATCGGGGGAAGAGGGGAAAAGCCCCATTGGGTGTCCCGAATATATGTGAAGCGTTTGGTCCTCGGTCATTTCGGAGAGGTACCTCATGGTCAGCAGGTACTGCGCCCAGTTTTGGAAAACCGCCCCATTTCCACCGTAAGTGATCAATTCCTCTGGATGCTGGGCCACTGCCGGATCCAGGTTGTTTTGGATCATGAGCATGATGGCAGCTGCCTGCTTCGATTTAGCTGGATAGTCGGCTATCGGTCGGGCATGCAAAGGGTAATCCGGCATAAACCGATACATGTAGATCCGCCCGTATTCCTTCAATTCCCCCAAAAATTCGGGGGCGAGTTCTGCATGCCATTCCTTTGGAAAATACCTCAAGGCATTACGCAAGGCAAGCTTTTTCTCTTCTGGAGACAGGATATCCTTTCTTTTCGGAGCATGGGAAACTTTTGGATTTCGCTCTTTCTTAGTAGGTAAAGAAGTCGGGATACCTTGTCTGATTTGATCTTGGAAAAGCATGGGATTTACAGTTTTTGATTTACGGTTTACTAATGGATCGGCGATGTCATCCAGCATCGGTCATCCGACATCGGACAATTTTCCTCTCTTCCAAACTTGCGTCGGTTTCATCTTTCCTTGGTGATAGAGGATTTCCCGGTAGTCTTTGCTTGGGAAAAGGACAAAGTCCGCGAGCATTCCTGCTGTGATCTTTCCCCGGTCATCCAGACCCAAAGCCGCGGCGGCTCGAAAGGTGATTCCGGCAAAAACTTCGGTTGTACTGAGTTTTTCGAAAGTAGCCAAGATTGAAGCTTGCGCAATCAGGTCTCCCATCGGCGCCGAACCCGGATTCCAATCCGAAGCAATTGCCAGAGCTCCGCCTTGGTCGAGGATTTTCCGAGCTGGAGTGAATGCGCAACCCAATCCCAAACTCGCACCGGGTAGGGCCACAGCGATCGTGTCTGATTTGGCTAAAAGACCAATCTCTTTTTCGCCGGAAGCTTCCAGATGATCCGCAGATTTAGCTCCCAACTTCACAGCTGTCTCCGATCCGCCTGTAGTAAACTGGTCTGCATGAACGGTGATGTCAAAACCTAATTCCTGGGCTACCTTGAAGTAGGGTGTGATTTCTTCGGGGGAAAAGGCACTTTTCTCTACGAAGGCATCGATTCTTTTTGTCAGCTTTTCCTCGATCAAAACCGGGAAAAGCTGGCTTGAAATTAATTCCAGGTATTCCGGATTGCTTCCCTCAAAGTCCCTCGGCTTCATGTGGGCAGCAAGACAAGTCGAAACCAAATCAGCCGAAGTGGATGCCCCAGCTTTTTGAATGGCTCGAAGCATCTTGAGCTCTTCGGCTAGGGAAAGTCCGTATCCGCTTTTCACTTCAATCGTCGTCACGCCTTCGGAAAGGTGGCGATTGGCGTTTTTTATCGTTGAGGCAGTTAAGTCGTCTAAGCTCAAAGCTCGGGTTTGGGTGACCGTGTCCCAGATTCCGCCTCCGGCTTGGGCGATTTCGAGGTAGGTTTTTCCGGCATTTCGCAAGGCAAAATCCTTTGCTCTGGATCCTCCAAAACAGATGTGGGTGTGGCAGTCCACCATTCCGGGAATCGCGACAAAATCTCCGGCCATCTCGATCAATTCTGCTTCCGGAAACTCGGTTTTGAGATCTGTCCAAAGGCCAATTTTCAGCACTTTTTCACCTTCGATCAGGATGCCTGCCTGCTCGATGATTTCGAGTTGCTCGTCATTCAACGCTCCCTTTAGCGGAAGATGATCGAGTGTCAGCAGTTGGGTGATCGGGCCGAGTAATTTGAGGTCGTTCTTTGTCATGACACCAGGTTCATTTTAATATTCAAATGCTTCGCTCCAGGGAGTTTCAAAGTCCAGGTTTTCGGTCTTGGCGACATTTTTAGCCAATTCAATCAACTCACCGCTTTTGACCAAGTCGATCGCGGTCTCCATATCTTCGTACATGATGCGGTCGGACACCACGGGTTCGATGTCTTTTCTCACCCGATCATAGATGGCCGTCATGATCTTGCCGGACTTAAGCGGAGCGTGATAGTCCATTGCCTGTGCGGCGTAGAAAAGTTCGATGCCGAGGATTTTTTCTACGTTTCCGATCACTCTCAGGGCCTTTCTCGCGCCGATGCTTCCCATGCTGACATGATCTTCTTGTCCCAAGGAGGTTGGGATGGAATCTGCTGACGCGGGAAAGCAAAGGCCTTTATTTTCTGAGGCCAAGGCTGCCGTGGTGTACTGCGGAATCATCAGTCCAGAGTTGAGGCCGGTTTCCTTAAGCAAAAGCTTGGGGACTCCCGGCGTGTCTCCTTCAATGGAAAGATAGATTCGGCGGTCGGAGATGTTTCCGATTTCTGAGGCGGCGAGGCAGGCATAGTCCAAAGGCAAGGCGATGGGTTGCCCGTGAAAGTTGCCCCCTGAAACAGTGTTTTCCGCATCAAAAACCACCGGATTGTCCGTAACGGAATTGATCTCCGTCTCGATGCTGTCTCTCAGGTGAGCCCAAGCATTCCAGCTTGCGCCATGAACCTGTGGCATGCAGCGAAGCGAATATGGGTCCTGCACCCGCGCACAATGAAGGTGGGAGTTGACGATTTCCGACTCGTGGAGCAGGTTGAGGATGGTCTGTGCGACGTGTTGGTTCCCGGCGAAAGGGCGCAATTGATGAAGTTGGGCGGTAAAAGGTTTGACCGAACCCATCAAGCCCTCGATCATCATTGCTCCGGTGATGCTCGCATGAGTCAAGAGATTGTGAAGTCGGTCCACGATCTTAACGCCATGCGCGGCCATGAATTGAGTGCCGTTGATCAGGGCGAGCCCTTCTTTTGGGCCGAGTGCCAAGGCGTTTTTTGAAAAGTGTTCTAGGACTTTTTTCGCTGTGGTGATTTCACCGAGGAAATGGACTTTGCCCAAGCCGATCAAAGGCAAAAACAGATGTGAAAGCGGTGCCAAATCTCCCGAAGCCCCTACCGAACCTTGCTCAGGCACCACAGGGATCACGTCGTGTTCAAGCATCCAAAGTATCCTTTCCAGAGTTTCCAGACGGATTCCGGAAAATCCCTGTGCAAGTGCATGAATCTTCAATACCAACATGAGACGGGAGATTTCTATAGAAATGTAATCTCCAACTCCCACCGCATGGCTTTTGAGCAGGTTTTCCTGAAGTGTGGTGGTATCTGATGCAGAGATTCGTTCGGTGCAAAGCGGCCCAAACCCGGTGTTGATTCCGTAGACAGCTTTTTCACCCTGAGCGATCTGAGCGACTGCAGCAGCTGATGCTGTTACTTTTTCAACTGTTTCGGGACTGAGGACTCCTTTTATTTCTTTGTTGGCCAGTTTCAAAGCAATTGAAGCGGTGAGATGATACTGTCCGTAGTTGAAAGTTTTCATGGTTGTACGGATAAGACCTGTCAGGTTTTTAAAACATGACAGGTCTGTGTGGGTTTTATATTCTTTTTCAAATTTACCGCTTAATAATGATGCTTATTGATACTATTTTTGTCACTAATTAATAACTGAAAAGCATCAATGGAGCTTAGGCATTTAATATATTTTCAAGCGGTAGCAGAGGAATTGAACTACCGCAAAGCGGCTGAGCGACTGTTTATCTCCCAACCCGGACTGAGTCGGCAGATCAAGCAGCTGGAGGAGTTGCTCGGTGTGCAGCTCTTTGAGCGTGACAAAAAACATGTGGAATTGACCGTAGCTGGCACCTATTGGAAGGGGGAAGTGGATTTTGTGATCAATCATTTAGAGGCTACTAAGAGCCAACTGAAGCTCGTCGATTCCGGCAAGGTTGGGGAGTTGCGGATCGGGTTTTTGGGTTCGGCGGCAAATCAGATTTTACCGAGTCTATTGAGTCGACTGAATGCCGACGAACCGCTGATTACCACAAGTCTGGAGGAACTGAGCAATGCGGCGCAGGTCGAGATGATCCAAAAGGATAAGTTGGACTTGGGGTTTGTGCGCTTGGCCTCTGTTCCACAGGATCTGGAGATGAGGACGGTGTTGAGGGATACGTTTTCGCTGGTGGTGCCTCAAGATCATCCGATCGGCAAGCAGGAGTTTAGGTCTGTCTCACAGTTTAGCGCAGAGTCCTTCATCCTTTTCTCCAGCGATTATTCTAATTACTACTACGAACAGATCATCGGCATCTGTCGTGATGCGGGATTTTCTCCAAAGGTCCGGCACAAGTCCGTACATGCGCTGACGATCTTTCGGTTGGTGGAAAATGGACTGGGCGTGGCGATCGTGCCGAGTTCGCTGCAGGCAGGATATGAAATAAAAGTAAGATTCATGGAAATCCGAGATATTCCACAATTCACCGAATTGTCAGTAATCTGGAAGTCGGAGAATCGGAATCCTGCGCTGAAACGGGTTTTGCCATTGATCTAGAAAACAAAAAAGGCGACCGATTGGTCGCCTCAGTATTTTCAAAAGACTTGTGATTACTTAGCAAAAGAAGCTTTGATCGCTTCCACGTCTACGTTTTTGATCACTGGCTTGGCGCTCAACTGCTTGATTTTGATCACGCGAGCGGTCTGACCTTGTCTTTTTCTCTTTAGTTTTCTTTTTAGTGTAGTAACGGCCATGGCTGTATATGTTTAAATATTTTGATTCGAATCGAAGCGCAAAAGTAAGGAAACAAATCTTTTCTGCCTACAAATCTTCTGATTTTATTCAAGACTAAATGCCGGATTTGGACAGGCTTTTGGCGATTTTTAAATAAATTTGGCCTTCAATTACCAAAAATCACCCATGCAAAAGCCGAGTTTGCCAAAAGGCACCCGAGATTTTGGCCCTGTACAGATGGCCCGAAGGACCTACATTTTGGACACGATCAAAGAAACATTTCAACTTTTTGGCTACCAACAGATCGAAACTCCATCCATGGAAAATCTTAGCACCCTGACCGGGAAATATGGTGACGAAGGTGATCAACTTCTTTACAAAATTCTAAATAGCGGAGATTTTATCAAAGATGTGAAAGCAGATGATTTGGAAAAAGGATCCGGTGCTATTTTGAGCAAAGTATCTGAAAAAGGTCTTCGCTATGACCTAACGGTTCCTTTTGCGCGATACGTGGTGATGAACCGCAATGAATTGACTTTTCCGTTTAAGCGCTATCAGATCCAACCAGTTTGGAGAGCGGATCGCCCGCAGAAGGGTCGCTATCGTGAATTCTATCAATGTGATGCAGACGTGGTCGGTACCGATAGTTTGGTTTGCGAAGCGGAAATCATTCTAATGATCCGAAGGGTGTTTGAGAAACTGAATCTGAGAGATTATAGTATTAAACTCAACAACCGAAAGATCCTTACGGGTATAGCAGAAGCTATCGGAGAGGCTGGGAATGAAGGCCCGCTTTGCGTTGCGATAGACAAACTGGATAAGATCGGTTGGGAAAAGGTAAAAGAAGAATTGACTCAGCGGGGTTTTAGTGAAGCTTCCATCGAAAAGCTTGCTCCATTGGTTTCATTGGAAAATGATCTGGTTGGAAAAGTAGAATTTTTGAAAGGCTTTTTGAATAGCTCTGAGATCGGACTGAAAGGTGTGGAGGAGTTGGAGGAGGTTTTTGAAATCCTGCTAAAGATGGGAGTTGATCTGGCCTATGTCGATTTCGATATCATGCTGGCTCGTGGGCTCTCCTATTATACAGGTGCAATTTTCGAAGTAAAAGTAAACGGTGTCTCTATCGGGTCTGTGAGCGGTGGCGGTCGATACGACAATCTAACGGGAGTCTTTGGACTGCCGGGAGTTTCAGGTGTAGGATTTTCTTTTGGGGTAGATAGGCTGTATGACGTCTTGGATGAATTGGGGATTTTCCCAACTGAAAGCCACACCAGCACCCGATTGCTTTTGACTTATTTTGATCAGGCAGGATTTGGGTATGCGTTGAGCTTGCTCAATCAGTTTCGAAATGCCGGAATCAAGACCGAGATTTACCCCAACCAGGTGAAGATTCAGAAGCAGTTTGATTTCGCCAACAAAAAAGAAATTCCTTTTGTCGGAGTTTGCGGAGATGAGGAAATTAATTCCGCGACAATTTCGGTTAAGAATATGGTAACGGGCGAGCAGTTGAAGATGAACTTGGCAGAGGCAATTGCCGTCGTCAGTTAATCGATGTGGAGTATGGAATGAATCGGAAGATATATGCCGCCTTTCAGGGAAACGAAACTGTTGCCTACCGCCCAGACTGTAGTGTCCACCAGATAAACTTGCTCATCGGCTGTTTCGAATGTTATCTTGACTTTGGTTTGCAGC
This sequence comes from Algoriphagus jejuensis, assembly GCF_039523455.1. Lineage (NCBI taxonomy): Bacteria > Pseudomonadati > Bacteroidota > Cytophagia > Cytophagales > Cyclobacteriaceae > Algoriphagus > Algoriphagus jejuensis. The sequence continues at coordinate 54,524 of NZ_BAAAFI010000048.1, forward strand.
AGGTTTCCGAGAGATTGGGATCGGTAGAGACTTGACATTCGCTCGTCTCGTCCGGCAGGCATAGCGATCACTTCTTTTTTAGCAAAAGAGAGAAGTGGGATCTGTTCTTTGGGGATTAAATGGATGGTTTTCATGGGGTTGTATTGTTTGAGTAGTGATGTTTACAGAAAAAGTCTGCAAAAAGTTGCGCTGATTTGCTAAACGCTTGCGTTAAAAAAAAAATGTCCTCACGATTGAGAAACATCGATAGTAGCGGGACGAGCTATTTTGAATAGACGTGAATAGATTTTACATAAAAGTTGATTAGAAATTTTAAATAAATTCTGAAGATATGTTTGACATAATGGGTATGATGGGCAAGGTAAAAGAGGCTCAGGCGAAGATTAAGGAGGCTCAGGGCCGTTTGGTACATTTGTCAGCAGAGGGAGAAGCAGGTGCTGGCTTGGTCAGAGTTTTTGTAAACGGTGAGCGCAAGGTGTTGAAGATCGAAATGGACGAATCCTTGTTGACTCCAAATGACCGAGAGATGTTGAGTGATTTGATCGTTGCGGCAACAAATAAAGCGATGGAAGCCATTGAGATCAAAATCAAAACGGAGATGAAGTCAGCGACTGAGGGAATGCTTCCAAATATTCCTGGAATGGATCTGGGAAGCATGTTTGGATAAAATTGAGCTTGGTGGCGCCGGGCTCGCAGCCATTGTTCAAGCTAGTTCCCGTGAGATGATTATTGACCACCATCCTGACGACAGTCAGGTGCGGGAGTCTCCCGAATAAATCCCGATAGCTATCAGGACGGGCAGGCTATGTGACCATTGAAAAACAATCTTAGACACATGAAAAAGGCGGCGATTGTCATCCTTAATTATAACGGGAGGGAGGTTTTGCCTGTCTTTTTGCCCTCTGTGATGGAACACAGTGGGTTTGACTGTTGGGTGGTTGACAATTCAAGCACGGACGATTCACTGGCTTTTTTGAAGACTGATTTTCCAGAAGTTCAGCTGATTTTGCTTCATTCCAATTTCGGGTTTGCTGGTGGATATAATTGGGGTCTGGAGGAATTGAAGGAGAAGTACGAATATTTCATCTTACTCAACTCTGACGTGGAAGTCACTCCGGGGTGGGATGAGTCGCTTATTTCTTGGTTGGGACAAAATCCGGATTATTCGGCGCTCCAGCCGAAAATCCTTTCGTGGCAGGATCGCAGTTTTTTTGACTATGCCGGCGCGGGCGGTGGGTATTTGGATGCCTTGGGCTATCCCTATTGTCGAGGCAGGATTTTGGAAACCGTGGAGCAGGATCACGGACAATATGATAATCCCGTAGAGGTCGATTGGGCTTCGGGCGCTTGCATGGCTGTCAGAGCGGCAGATTTTTTTGAGCAGGAGGGGTTTGATGCGCATTTCTTTGCGCACATGGAGGAAATAGATCTGTGTTGGAGGTTGAGAAGGACCGGTAGGAAAATCGGATATCTTGGGTCAGTCACGGTTTTTCATCAGGGCGGAGCGACCTTGGCTCGCACAAATCCTAATAAGCTTTATCTGAATATCCGAAACAACCTGAGCATGATTTACAAGAATGTTTCGGGGTTTCGGTTTTTTGGAATAATTGTGGCTAAAGGCGTGCTGGAGATGGCGGTTGGACTTGGCTATCTGGCGCGGGGGAAAAAAGATTTTACGCTCGCCATGATGCGGGGCTATCGAGACTTCATTGCAAGAATTCGCACTATCAAAAAGTCATCAAAAAAGCCAGAAATGGAAAAGTCCACGTCTGGCCCTATACGTTTTATAGTTTGGAATTACCTGTTTTTGCGAAAGCGGGTATTCTCTAAGCTTTAATCAAAAAGCACAGGATTGTTCATCTTGCGGAAATATTTTCGGATTTTCAGCATCATCGCCATGCTCACATAGAGTATGATCGGTGAGCCCAAAGTCACAAACGAAGCATAGATAAAGAAAAGCCGGATGCTGTCGATGGGAAAGTGGAGTTTTTCTCCCAGGCGAGAGCAAACCCCAAAGGCCCTCTCTTCAAAGAATAGTCTCAATTTTTCCATGGTGTGGTAGTATTTTCGATCTAAAATTAACAGAAAATGAGTTTGAATTCTATTAATCAATTCAATTACCGAATGTTTAACATTCTGCTCATACTATTTTTATTTTCGGGCGAGCACGGATTTTCGAAATCAACAATGGTGCCCGAAAACAAATTTTTGAAGGATGCTCAGCTAGTCCCAAGCAAGCTAAAACTGGAAGGCGATTCGATCCGCTTTACTGTAAAGGGCTCCATTCCCATTGAATCGGTACTGACTCCCCGAAATCCCAAGGTCACGCTGAGTTATCATGCAGAAGGGAATTTGATCGAGTTTGGTGAAATTGACCTGAATAGAAATGTCGCCGAGTATGAATACGAAAAGGATTTTTCGTTGAAGTATGAGCCTTGGATGGCGGGTGCTACGCTGGAGCTTTTCTTTTTCCAGGGGAAAAAAGAAAACCAGCCTGCCTTCGAAAAACAAGTGCTTGCCAAAGGGGTCATTGCTCCCCAACTTATGGTCAAATTGGGAGAGGTTTACCCCGATGAGCCAATTCCAGTTGTGGGTTTGTTTATTACTTCCGGGGCTTTGGATCGGGAAATCGTCCGAAACGAAGAGTTTGTGTTTCAGTTTGACCCAAGTTCGTCTACCTATAAATCCAGCGCGGTAAATGCCACTACGTTGAAGAGGATGGATGCATTCTTAGAGGCAAATCCAGATGTGCAGGAATTCAAAATCACCGGTATTCAATCTCCTGAGAGTGCTGAGGGCAAAGCAAATACGCTCGGTAGGGATAGAGCGGTTGCGCTTAAGCAGTTATTCGGCTCTCGAGTAAATTCCTTATCGGCATCCCGCCTTAAATTGAGTTCGAGAAGTAACGATTGGTTTGATCTACGCTTGCTGCTCCGAGAATATAAGGGGATATCCACCAATCGTAAGGAGGAACTTTACGCAATTCTGATGAACGAAGAGTCCTATTTGGAACAAAGTGAACGACTAAAAAAAGTACCTGGATATTCCCAGGTGGCTCAGGATCTCTATCCAAAATTGCGGGTGGCGAAAGTAGAGATTATTTCCAAGCCGCGAGCTGGTCTGGATATGCAGCAGTCCATCAAGCTGAAGGAAGCATTGTCCCGAACTGACGGGACCAATGCGCTGTCTCTTGCGGAATGGGCACTGGCGGCAGAGGCTACGCAGAGCCTCGAAGAAAAGGCCGCTATCTATTCTAAGATGACGGAGTTTTTTCGATCGCCGATGCCTTATAACAATATGGCGGTAGTTCGGATGCGTCAAGCTCAGCGAACTCTGGATCCGGGTTCCAAGGATGTCTTGTGGGAAGAAGCATTGCGGTTGCTGACCCAAGCCAATCGGATCGAATCCAATCCGCACACGCTCCACAATCAGGGGCAAATACTTGCGTTGATGGGGGATTATTGGGAGGCATACAAAAAACTGTCAGATGCATCCACAATGACGCAGAATCCGGATTTTCTCCAACACAACGAGGCTCTGCGGGGCGCATTGGACATTCTCAGGGGAGATTACAAGCTGGCAACGCTGCGATTTAACTACCGTTTTACAGATCCCAAGGATTATTTCAACAAAGGATTAGCCTATTATATGGTGGCGGATTACGCAAATGCAAATATCGCATTTGAAGAGTCTGTGATTCAGGGACGTGATTTTGGCTATGGCTTTTATGGGTTAGCAATGATCGCCGCTGCGGCTGGGCAAAAAGAAGTGGCATTGATACAGCTTAAGAAGGCGATCTCTGCCAATCGTCAACTTTCAGAAAGGGCCTTCCAAGATCCACTTTTCGAAGAGCTCCGAACAAGTCCAGAGTTTTTTACAGAATTGGCAATAAATTGAAGTTTATGACTGCAAATTGAGTGGTGATTCGCTGCTTTCCTTATTCACTTTGTAGAGAAAATGGAATAAAATTTCTTTTTTCGAAAAATGGCTATAGTTTTTTAGTGCATTTACGTAATAAATAGGGCGTAAAATTCGCTTTGTTCGGCATATTCGGAATATTTAATAGCCGTACTGGTTTGAAATGTGTTTTAGATTATTTAACATTGAAGGTTTTCAAATAATAATTAAACCCAAAATTCAAGCCTATGATCTATTTTACTTAGAATATTACCCTACCCTCAATCAGCATCAGCCGATGCGCTCAAACCTACAGGTTTTCATTTAGTCGGTCTTTCTGACCAAGGTATAATCGCAATGGCATCGTGAAATACGCAGCTATGCCCGTAGCAATTATCTTGAGAGCAATCGAAATCGATTGCATAATCAATTAACTAGCAAGTTATTGAGATTAATCTTGTTACCCAATCTATCTATGTTTATGAAAAATGTTTACAAAATTCTAAGTGTGTGCCTCACACTCTTAGTCCTATCCGCAGGTACTGCCTTTGCGCAAAAAACTGTGACGGGTACGGTTCTGGACGAGTATGGGGTAGGCCTGCCAGGGGTTTCGGTCCTCGTGAAAGGTACTACTACCGGAACCGCGACAGACATTGACGGAAAGTATTCCCTCAATGCCCCAAATGACCAGGCTACCCTGGTATTTTCTTTTATTGGATACTCTGCGATCGAGCAGGTTGTGGGAAGCCGCAGCGTCATCGACGTGAGTATGGCGCCTGACGAAAGGACCCTGACCGAACTAGTCGTAACCGGTTACTCTATCGATTCACGAAGAGAGACCACGGGTGCGATTGCTACGGTGGATCCACGAGATCTGACAGTAATCCCGACCGGTAACGTGGAGCAGACCCTTCAGGGTCGTGTCTCCGGTGTGACTGTAATTACCAACGGTCAGCCAGGTACGTCTTCTATTATCCGTGTTCGTGGTTTCGGTGCCTTCGGTGGTAACGAGCCGCTATACATTGTAGATGGATTGCCAACTGGTTCTACTGATTTCTTGAACCCAGATGATATCGAATCTACTACGGTATTGAAAGATGCAGCAGCAGCTTCTATCTACGGTGCTCGTGCAGCTAACGGTGTAATCGTCTATACGACCAAGCGTGGCTCTAGAAACAAGAAGTTGAGAGTGGACTACAATGGTATGTATGGTATCACCAATCCCGGCGAGGGCCTGGATATGATGAATCCGCAGGATTATGCGGATTATACCTGGTTGGCTGAGACTAACACTGCCAAGCAAAACAATGTGGCTCCTAACTATGGCCATGCCCAATTGGGTACAGGTTCTTCTCCTGTATTGCCTTATTACCTGAGTGTCATCACCAAAGATCCGGTAACGGGAGCCTACGGTGTAGCATCAGGTCAGCCAGGTCCACTTTCCCAAGCTCAGCTTGATCAGCAAGCAGAATGGTATAATGTAGATCCCTCGAAAGGAGCGGTCGTTCAACTTACCAGAGCAGCTACAGGCGACGGTACTGACTGGTATGGAGCACTCACGGCACCAGCACCGTTACACAGACACTCACTTGGTTTTAATGGTGGATCTGAAACTAGCCGTTTCTATATCGGCTTAGGCCTGCAAGAGCAAGATGGAATCATGATTGGTAACACCTTCAAGAGATATTCCTTGCGCGCAAACTCTGAATTTGATGTAACCAAAAGAATCAGAATCGGCCAAAACTTCCAGGGCACTTACCGTCAGGTATTGGGCCAGCAAGGCGGAACAGGCGGACGAGGTGTATCGGATGATGAAAATGACATCCTTCAGGCTTTCCGAATGCCATCCATGATTCCGGTTTATGATGAATTCGGAGGATATGCGGGTACTGCATCTAGAGGTTTCAACAACCCAAGAAACCCTGTGGCCAACAGGGAAGGCCTTTTGGATAACCGAAGCTTTAATGCCAACGCTTTCGGTAACGTCTATGGAGAGTGGGATATTATTGATGATCTGACGTTCAGAACATCGATCGGTGGTCAGTATAACAATTACTACTACTATGACTACACCAGACGTCAATATGAAAACTCTGAGAACAACTCCGCATTCGGTTACGGTGAAGGTTCCGGTTATTCATTTGGTTGGACCTTTACCAACACGGTAGCTTGGAAAAAGAAGTTTGACAAACATGCCTTTGACGTATTGGCGGGTCAGGAAGCTTTGAACTCAGGAGCGGGTAGAAACATTTCTGCATCTGGGCAGAATCCATTTTCTACTGACCCCGATTTTATTACAATTACCAACTTGCCGGTTAGTACTCGTCAGGTAAACTCAGACCAGTTCAAAGGTGTAAACTTCAACTCCTACTTTGGTTCTGTGAGATATACCTACAACGACAAGTACATCGTGAGTGCTGTAGTTCGTCGTGACGGTTCCTCTAGATTTGGTGAAAACGCCAAATACGGGGTGTTTCCAGCATTCTCCGCAGCTTGGAGGATCTCTTCTGAGTCGTTCCTGCAAGGTGCTACTTGGATTGACGACCTGAAAGTTCGTGGTGGATGGGGTGAAATGGGTAACTCAAATAACGTGGATCCCAACAACCAATATTCCTTGTTTGGGGGTAACGTAGGAGCGTCGTCTTATGACATCACAGGTTCCAACTCAGGAGCTCAGATCGGTTTCAGAAGATCACGTATTGGTAACCCTAACGCGCAGTGGGAAACAGCCGTTACTCAAAACGTCGGATTTGACGGTACCTTCTTTAATGGTCGTTTGGATCTGATTTTTGATTGGTGGAAAAAAGACACCAAGGACTTGCTTTTCACCGTTCCAATTCCTTTGACAGCAGGTTCAAATGCAGCGGCACCAGCGGTTAACGTAGGCCAGATGCTTAATAGAGGTCTTGACCTTTTGGTAAGCACGAGAGGTAACTTGACCACAGACTTGACTTATGAATTGACTTTGACTGGATCAACCCTGAAAAATGAGATCGTATCTCTTTCTGAAGGATTGGACTTCATTACCACTGTGAACCCTAGTTACCGAGGAATCCAGCCAATCCGAAATGCAGTAGGCCAGCCACTTTCATCTTTCTTTGGCTACAATGTATTGGGATTGTTTAAAAACCAAGAAGACGTGAATTCTCACGCTACACAGGATGGTAAAGCCCCTGGACGTTTCAAGTTTGAAGATGTAGACGGCGACGGTGCTATTACTCCTGATGACCGAGTATTCTTGGGAAGTCCAGTTCCGGACTTTACTGGAGGTTTGAACTTTACCTTGGGTTACAAAGGATTTGATTTGTCAGCTTACGTCTATACTACTATCGGAAACGAAATCTGGAACCAGTCTAAGTGGTTCACTGATTTCTTCCAGACATTTGAAGGAGCTGCGATCTCTGAGCGTTTGAAAAATGCTTGGACTCCGGAGAATCTGGATGCCACCATTCCTGTCGTGGAAAGAACTGCTAACTTCTCCACTTCTGACGTAGCCAACTCTTTCTACGTGGAAGATGGTTCTTACCTGAGATTGCAGAATCTGACTTTGGGTTACTCTGCACCAGCAGCGCTGTTGCAAAAATGGAAGATGGAAAGAGCAAGAGTATTTGCCTCTGTAAACAACGTGTTTACAATTTCAGGCTATGAAGGATTGGATCCTGCTGTAGGTGGTGACGCTGATCTTACCTTTGGAATTGACGTAGGAAACTACCCAGTTACCCGTGGTTGGACCTTCGGTGTAAACCTAAGCTTCTAAGCTGTACAAGAAAATTTGAATCGTTTATAGACACTATAATAGATTAAACAAATGAAGAATTTTAAATTAAAAATCGGTGCCCTACTTGCATCCACGGCGATGATGGTTGCGGTGAGTTGTAGCGAGGAGTTTCTGGAAATACCGCCAGTTGGGCAGTTGTCTGAAAGCCAGTTGAGCACTTTGGCTGGACTTGATGCGTCTTTGATCGCGGTGTATTCTCAGGTAAATGGTCGTGCAAACCGACTAGGTTCCCCTTCCAACTGGGTTTGGGGAAGTATCAGAGGAGGCGAGGCCAACAAAGGAACTGACCCCGGAGATTTTAGTACTATCAACCCCATCCAACGCTTTGAAAACAATGCTGCTGGGGGCGAAATGGGTTCTAAATACAATGTCTGCTACGAGGGAATTGCTAGAGCAAATTCAGTTTTGAGACTTTTGGCCAAAGCCGGTCCCGATGTGACGGAAGCTGACAAGATCAGAATAACTGCTCAGGCAAAATTCCTAAGAGCACACTTCTATTTTGAACTGGCTCGTGATTACAACCAAACTCCCTATGTTGACGAAACTGTCGACTACGGCAGTGGACTAGAAGATGTGAAAAATGACAAGCCATTATGGCCGTTTATCGAAAAGGATCTCCAGGATGCCGTAAAAGACTTGCCAGCTACTCAAGCGCAAGTAGGTAGGGTCAACGTATGGGCTGCCAAAGCTTATTTGGCAAAAGTTTACTTGTATCAGAAGAAGTACGCTGAAGCCAAAACGCTTTTCACTGACGTAATCACCAATGGTGTGACATCAAATAACAAAAAGTATGGCTTGGTTCCCTACTACGATGACATGTTCCGTGGAGCTAATGATAACCATGAGGAATCCGTTTGGGCATATCAGTCTGCAGCCGGTACAGGATCTGTGAACAACGCCAACCCGGAATTCGACTTGAACTTCCCCTACAACGGTGGCCCAGGCGGATGCTGTGGATTCTTCCAGCCTAGCTTTACTTTCGTAAATGCATTCAGAACTGCCAATGGTTTGCCATTATTGGATAAGTCTTACAACAGTGCTGCCAATGAAGTAAAAAGCGACATGGGTGTGGCCTCAAATGCTGCCTTTACCCCAGATGCTGGTCCTTTGGATCCACGTTTGGATCATACCGTAGGCAGAAGAGGCCTTCCTTATTTGGATTGGCAAGATCACCCAGGCAATGCTTGGATCAGAAACCAGCCAAATGGAGGACCTTATACTCCTAAAAAGTATGTCTATCAAGTAGCAGAGAAAGCTAACTTCCTGGATAACTCCTCTTGGACCCCAGGCTACACAGGGATCAATTACATGATCATCCGATTTGCTGATGTATTATTGATGGCAGCTGAAGCTGAAATCGAAACTGGCGGATTGGAGAAAGCTCGTGAGTATGTGAACATGGTTAGAACTCGTGCAATGAACTCCAAACTTAAAAGAGCGGATGGTACTATGGCCGCGAACTATGTAATCAACACCTATAGTTCACCATGGGCTTCTGCCGACGTGGCGCGTTCTGCAGTTCGTATGGAGAGACTTCTTGAGCTAGGAATGGAAGGCCATAGATTCTATGACTTGCAGCGTTGGGGTACTGTCCAGGCAGAGTTGGACTTTTACTTTGCGTATGATGCTGCGAAACTCCCTGCTGCTCTTGGTGGCGCTAAATACACTGATAAGTACAAGTGGGTGCCAATCCCTCAAGACCAGATTGACTTGGTTGGTTCAGACATTCTTACTCAGAACCCCGGATTCTAATTAGAGCTTGATTAAAATTGAAAGAGGAGGCATTTGCCTCCTCTTTTTTGTTTTTTTACGACCAATCATTTTTTTCTACAGACGGGAAAATGCTAATTTGAACGTTCCTACCCTTACCCGAAATTACCCCCATGAAGTACTGCATCACCCCATTTGCCCTTTGCTTTATTGCGTTATTTTCCTCCTGTGAAAAGGATTCAAAGCTTTTCACATTAACCTCTCCGGACGAGACCGGAATAAATTTCAACAACGAAATCATAGAATCAGACTCCTTCAATATCCTGACCGACGAGTACATCTTCAACGGCGGGGGAGTCGCCGTCGCTGACTTTGACCAAAACGGCTTTCCTGACTTGTTTTTTACGGGCAATCAAGTAGCGAATCGTCTTTATCTCAATGAGGGCGAGTTCAAATTCAAAGACATATCTGAGGCATCGGGTATAATGGCAGAAACTAGATGGTGTACGGGAAGCATTGTCGTCGATATCAATCTCGATGGCTGGCCGGATATCTATGTCGCTACCGCCATGAAAAAGGGGCCTGGAGAGCGCAACAACTTGCTTTTTGTCAACCAGGGAAAAAATGCGTCCGGTGCTGTTTTCTTTAAAGAAATGGCTGCGGACTACGGGATTGCAGATCCAGGAAACGGCATGGGAGCGGCATTTTTGGACTACGACTTGGATGGAGATTTGGATCTCTATGTGCTAAACAACGAACAGCTGACTGCTAAGCCTACCAATTTTCGCCCCAAGGTAATCGACGGTTCTGCGGTCAACAATGATGGTTTTTATCGCAACAATGGAGATGGCAGCTTTACCGACGTCACGGTCGAAGCTGGAATCGTCTTTGAAGGATTTGGGCTTGGTTTGGTTGTTTCGGATATCAATAACGACGGCTGGCCGGATATCCATGTCAGCAACGACTACATCACCAACGACATTCTTTACATCAATAACCAAGACGGTACTTTTTCCAACAAAACCAAGCAGAATCTGAGACACCAGAGCCAGTTTTCCATGGGAGCTGATATTTCCGATATTAACAACGATGGTCTTCCTGACATCGTCACCATCGATATGCTTGGCGAGGACAACTTTCGCAAGAAGACCACCATTGGCAAAAATGTCTATCAGACCTATATCAACAATGAGCAGTTTGGATACGAATACCAATACGTCCGTAACATGCTGCACCTGAACAACGGGCCTGAAATCCCATTTTCGGAAGTCGGAATGATGGCAGGAGTCTATCAGACAGACTGGAGTTGGGCGCCGCTTTTCGGGGATGTGGATAATGACGGGCTACGGGACCTTCTCATTACCAACGGTTTCCCGAGAGATATTACGGACAAGGATTTCGCCAATTACCGGTCGGATGTAGGAAGCATTGCTTCGACGCGGCAGCTGCTGGACTCCATTCCGATTGTCAAGATCCCCAATTACTCCTACCGAAACACCGGAAATCTTGGTTTTGAAGATAGCGGAGAGATTTGGGGCTTGAATATCCCTTCCTTCTCCAATGGCGCCGCTTTGGTGGATTTGGATCTGGACGGTGACTTGGACTACGTCGTCAACAATATCAATGACCCGGCTTTTGTCTTTGAAAACAAACTCAACGAGCAGAAGCAGTCTCCTAATTACCTTCGGGTGGACCTTAAGGGATCAGCGAAAAACCCGCAAGGCTTAGGTGCCAAAGTGCTGGTCACGCCAAAGGCTGGGATTCGGCTCTTTCAGGAAATGCAAGTCGCGAGGGGGTACATGTCGTCCATCGAAGAGGTACTTCATTTTGGTTTGGATTCGGTGACCGCTGTGGCTCAGGTGGCGGTGATCTGGCCGGATGGAAAGAAGTCAGTGCTCACCGAGGTAAGCGCAAACCAAGTGATCGAAGTGGATTATGCTGACGCAAAAGCAGGTCAACACTCCGTTGCTATCATCGATTTGGGCAGCTCATCCCATATACTTTCAGAAGTTGCAGAAGAGCTGGGGATATCATTTGTGCACCAAGAGGAGGATAAAATTGACTTTAATGTTCAGCGGACGCTTCCTCATAAATTGACCCAGTTTGGGCCCGCGCTGGCTGTGGGAGATTTGGATGGAAATGGAACGGAGGATCTGGTTGTCGGTTCCTCGTCGGGATTTTCCCCGGTGTGGTATGCGCAGCAGGAGTCGGGAGGGTTTGTTCAAAAAGAGCTGCTTCCCGGCCAAAATCCGATTTTCGAGGAAACTGGGATTCTCCTGTTGGATGTGGAAAATGACGGAGATCTCGATCTGTACTTGGTTAGTGGAAGTGCAGAATTTTTGCCTGATGCGGCAGAATACCTCGATCGTATTTACCTCAATGATGGCAGTGGAAACTTTACCTTGGATCAAAATTTTTCTGCCGTAAAAGCGAACGGCAGCACGGTCCGAGGCGCTGACTTTGATGGAGACGGATTCATAGATTTGTTTGTCGGAGGGCGAAGCCCGATCGGGAAGTTTCCGATCGCTGAGAAAAGCTTTCTTCTGAGAAATGAAAACGGGCAGATGAGCGATGTGACGGATCAGCTTGCTCCTGGTCTGCGTGAAATCGGAATGGTGACAGATGCCATATGGTCTGACATCAACGGGGACGGCAAAGTCGACTTGATTGTGGTTGGTGAGCTGATGCCGATTACGGTCTTTGTCAACAGAGGAGGAACCTTGGAAAAGTTGGCTGATTCCGGACTTGAGAACCATCTGGGTTGGTGGAATTCCGTTACTTCGGCGGACTTTGACCAAGACGGGGACTCGGATCTGGTCGTCGGAAATCTTGGCGCCAACAATTCCCACAGCCCGACATCGGTTCGTCCGCTGAAAATCTATGCCAAGGACTTTGACAACAATGGAAGCATGGATCCGGTGACTTTTGCATACTATAAGGAAAAACAGGGTGGGGCCTACAATTCCTTTCCAAGCCACTTTTGGGATGATCTAAACGGTCAAAGCCCGATGTTCAGAAGAAAGTTTGAACGCTATAAATATTATGCGCTGAGCACTGAGCAGTCTTTTTTTACCGAAGACGAGAAAAAAGACGTCCAGATTCTTACCGGAAACTATGATCGGACGGTGTGGGTTGAGAACCTCGGCAACGGCAAGTTTGAAGTACATCAATTGCCGGTGATGGCTCAGATCGCACCGACCAATGGCATCGTCACCGATGATGTCAACGGGGACGGTTTCACGGATATCCTCTTGGTCGGCAACGACTATGGAAATGAGATATTCATCGGCAGACTGGATGCGTCAGTTGGCCTGCTACTTTTGGGCGATGGCAAAGGTGGCTTTGTACCTTCCAGTCCAATGGAAAGCGGCTTCGTGGTTCCTGGTGATGCCAAAGCACTGGTGAAGCTCAGCTCTGCGCGAGGTGCTCCGATCTATTTCGCTTCGCAAAATAGAGGCAAACTGCTGGCGTTTAAAGTCGGAAATCAAGAAGGTAAGACGCTTTCACTTGACCAAGAGGCCATGGCTTTGATTATCGAATTGGAAAGTGGCAGGATGCAGCGCTACGACCTCAGCCTGGGATCAGGTTTTGGATCGCAATCGTCCAGAGAAATCACTTTCCCCAAAAATGCCAAATCAGCAGTAATGATCGACTATAAGGGGCAGATGATTCCAGTCGAGATATTCACCAGAAATTAATCAGCGGTAAAGCTCGCCTGGTTTAGCTGCGCAAATGTCCTGAATCAGCCCAGCGACCTTGTCGGTGACATCTTCAAAATAGCGCCTCCCTTTTTCAGGGGAGGCTTTTTTTGGATTCCCTATCCCTGTGTCCGCGGAGACTTCTGACCATTCCCGCTCTTTCCAAGCCCATTTCTCACGAATTCCCCGGATTACAGATTTTTTCTCCGCCCCGGCGCCAGATTCTTCCAGCGGCAAAACCAGTTGGGGATGAAGGTACTGGATCAGACAGGTTTCCATTTCGTCAGCATGGTCCCCAGCTTCTTCGAAGTACTTGGATTTGTCCAAAGCCTGAAACCAATTACAGGTGAAAAGCATCATTTCAGGAAATTTCAATCCCAGTTCACGGAGCATGGGCTGGAAGTTGTTTCCTCCATGACTATTGAGGATCAGAAACTTCTTCAGCCCCTGACGGTTCAACACCTCTATAATATCCCTAAGAATGATCAGCTGGGTGCTGGGATTGAGGTTGATGTCCAGATAGATATCGCTTTGTCCAGTGTTGACTCCAAATGGGATGCAGGGCATCACCACGACTTTTGACCCGTTTTCCCAGGCTTTTCTGGCTCCTTCGGCTGCGATTCCGTCCGCTTCATAAACATCTGTCCCATAGGGCATATGGTAGTTGTGAGCTTCGGTCGCTCCCCATGGGAGGATGGCCAGCTCATATCTGAAGGTTTTCAGATCTTTCCAGTTTGCTTCTTTAAGGATATAGGGTCTCATGTAATTGTTTTTGGGATTTAGGAAGAAGTGAGGGATTTTAGGGGTCAAATTCATAATTTGAAAGCCATTTCTAAAATACGTTTCATGTCTCAAAGAAGAAAGTTTATCAAGCAATCCATTCTGGGTTCCGCTATTTTTTTACCGGGAGTCACGTCTGCCTACACCGCTACTCCAGCTGAAAGATCAGTTGCGGGCGAAAAACCACTGATCCTATCCACCTGGAATCACGGCCTGCCCGCCAACGCTGATGCATGGGCCAAGCTCAAAGAAACCGGTAGCATCCTGGACGCTGTCGAAGCTGGTGTGAGAAATACAGAGCTAGACTTGACCAATCTTTCGGTGGGTCTTCAGGGTCTACCTGACCGGGAAGGAATCACCACGTTGGACGCTTCGATCATGACTGGAGACGGTGCCTGCGGTTCGGTGGCCTTTGTGCGACAGATTAAGCACCCCATCACTTTGGCTAGAGCGGTGATGGAGAAAACCCCACACGTGATGATCGTCGGTGAGGGTGCTCGGCAGTTTGCGATAGCTGAGGGATTTCCTATAGAGGAAGAAGTGTTGAGTCCTGAGGCGCAAAAAGCCTACGACAAATGGAAAGTCACTAGTCAATACAAACCGATCATCAATATCGAAAATCACGACACTATCGGGATGATCGGCTTAGATGCCAATGGGAAATTGGCGGGAAGCTGTACCACAAGTGGGCTTTCCTATAAAATGCACGGCAGGGTAGGCGATAGTCCTATCATTGGCGCGGGTCTTTTCGTTGATGACGAAGTCGGGGCGGCGACTGCTACTGGTCTTGGAGAGTCGATTATTCGTATTTGTGGGAGCTTTTTGATCGTGGAGCTGATGCGCCAGGGGAGGACTCCGCAGGAGGCTTGCGAGGAAGCGGTGAAGCGATTGATTTCGAAAAATAAAAACATCAAAGACATCCAGGCTGGATTTTTGGCTATCAATAAGGACGGCGAAACTGGAGCCTATGCCGTGCATCCGGGGTTCAATTTTGCTAAAGCCAGTACTTCAGGCAATCTCATGGTTGATTCCAAGTCTCATTTCAAGCCATGAGCAAAATCCTTTTAGAAGCTCCGGTTTTCAATTTGCAGGGTTCGATAGAAGCGGCGCAGTTTGGTATAGACCGTCTGGAGCTGTGTGCAAATTTTCCCGAAGGTGGAGAAACTCCCAGTGCTGGGATGCTGCGATTTTTGAAAAGCGAGGTTGATATTCCTGTCTTTGTCATGATCCGGCCTCGGGGTGGAGATTTTGTCTATTCCCAAAAGGAACTGATCGTCATGAAGCAGGACATTCAGTTGTTGAATGAGCTGGGGGCAGACGGCTTTGTTTTTGGGGTTTTGGATGAAAAAGGCAAGGTCAATGAAACCGCCTGCCAGCTGCTATTACGAGCAGTGGGAGACAAGCCGTGCACCTTTCACCGTGCATTTGATGCCTCATCGGATTTGGACGATTCGCTTAAACGGATCATCCATTTGGGTTTTCGGCGGATCTTGACTTCCGGTGGGAAAAATTCATTGACTGAGGGACTTCCTGTAATTCAGGATTTACTTCAGAAAGCCGGTGATCAGATTGTCATCATGCCTGGCGGTGGCACAAAGGCGGAACACATTCCTGTCTTGAAGCAGAGCGGATTGCTGCGCGAAGTTCACGCATCCTGCAAGTTGGCCAAGTCCTCTCCCAATCAGTTTATCAATCCTGATCTTTCATTTTCTGGCGCGCCCCTGGATTTTTCCCAACATTTCGGCGTGGATCAGGAACTTGTAAAGCAGTTCAAAGCAGTATTGTAATATCGGGATGCGGAAGTATTTAGGTTGTCTTTTGGGTTTGTTGGTGTTGGGTTGCGGGCAGATATCCGAGCGGAAGCAGCCGCCGCTGAGTTTGCAGCAGTTGGCCAATTCGGAGTTGGATCTTTCCGGTGAGCAATTGGCTAATGGCTACTGCGCTGCCTGTCACCTAAAGCCCGAGCCAGAGATTTTGGACAAAATGACTTGGGAAACCAAGGTGCTGCCCGATATGCGCAAGAGGATGGGGCTGTACCTGGAGGAGGATTTTGGAACGGTTCTGCCTCAGGACGATGGGGTGCCGGAAGGGATTTATTCCAAAGGCCCAATGATCACCCGGGAAAACTGGAATAAACTACTAACCTACTACCTCGACAATGCTCCTGAACAACCACTTCCTCAGATCGAAAAGGCAAGTCCCAAAATCGGTATTCCTGGATTCGAACTCGAAGTGCCGGGTTTTTCGATGGTGCGTTCCAATCTGACGACGATGCTGAGGGTACATCCTCAGACCGGGCACCTTTGGGCAGGACATCGGTTTCGGTCGCTTTTTGTCTTGGATTCCAAAAATAAGTTTGGTCAACTCGATTCGATTGCGACCCCGGTTGCGCCGGTGGAGGTTAAATGGAGATCGGACGAGTCATTTGACTTGCTTTCGATGGGACTCATGGATCCCGCCAATGATTCCTTAGGCGCATTGGAGAAGTATTCTAAATCCGGGCAGACCATGTCTGTAAAATCGATGGGAGAAAAGCTCATGCGGCCCGTCCATGTCGAATTTGCAGATTGGAATGGTGATGGAAAAGAAGATCATTTGATCAGTCATTTTGGAAATCACCTGGGGAAATTGAGCCTTTACCTTTCTGACTCGATGGGTTTTACCGAGAAAATTTTGAAGCAAGATCCAGGCGCCAGAAGGTCTATTGCGGTGGACTTTGATCAGGATGGAGATATGGATATTCTCGCGCTGATGACTCAGGCGAGAGAAGCGGTTTTGTTTTTTGAAAACCAAGGCGAAGGTCAATTCCGGGAAAGGACACTGCTTGCATTTCAGCCGGCGTTTGGCTCGAGTGATTTCCGATACGCAGACATGACTGGCGACGGCATTCCGGATTTGGTTTTGGTCAATGGCGATAATGCAGATCTATCTCAGATCTTGAAAAATTATCACGGTGTGCGGATTTTTGAGCATGACGGGTCTGGGAGCTTTGAGGAAAAATGGTTCTACCCCATGCATGGAGCAAGCGGAATGGAAGTCGGAGATTTTGATCAGGACGGGAAAACCGACTTGATTGCGATTGCCTTTTTTCCGGAGAAGAATCAAAACCCAAGGCAGGATCTGATCTATTTTCAGCAAGCGACGAAGGGGAAATTTGAACCTTACGTTTTGGCCAGCGTCCCCGATTTACATTGGTTGACCGTTTCCAAAGGCGACTTGGATCTGGATGGCGACTTGGATATCGTGGTGGGTTCATTTGAATTTGACCAACTGTATAGAATGCCAACGGAAAAATGGACACCTTTTGTTGTTTTGAGAAACAAGTTGAATTAGCGGTCAATTGGTTTGAATCATTTTTTTTGAACTGGTTATTCTACTGCAGCAAAGACCTAAACCGCTCGACCCTTCACCTTTCGTTTTCTAACTTTCAAATTTCAGTGTTTATGTGATTGACAGTTCCCCGAACTAATTCTACTATTGGCAGGATTCAGCATATTCACGGATTGATATAAATACGCATATAATAGTTTGCTATTTCATTAGTGTTCGAAATAAAAACCAATAAACGGTTAATTTTTCACGATATTATTTCTCTTGTCTTTAGAAATCAGTATCTTATTATCATTCCTTAAAATAACATGCTATGGTAAAAAGTTTTCAAGGGGTTCGAGTGGTGGAGCCAAAGACCCCGATCCAACAGATTTTGGTCAGAGACCATATGACCACGAGTTTGGTTACTTTCAAATTGGAGGATTCGATAGACCAAGTGTTGGAGCTGATGACTCAACGGAAAATCTCGGGCGGTCCCGTGGTAGACGAAGCCGGCGGACTGGTTGGGATCATTTCGGAATGGGATTGTCTGGCCGAGATCATCCGTGGGAAGTATACGAACACGATCCGGTTTCCGGCCAAAGTCAAAGAACACATGAGTACTGAAGTAATCACGGTGTCGCCGGATTTGTCACTTTTTGATGCTGCGCAAAAGTTTCTCGAACACAAAATTAGACGTTTTCCGGTTTTGAAAGATGGTCACCTAGTGGGGCAGATCAGTCTCAGCGACGTGATCCGGGCTTTTCCGAAACTCAAACATACCACCTGGTAAAATCTAAAAAGGCTCGAAATTTCGGGCCCTTTTGATTTTTTATCGTCTAAGATTCTAGTACTTGGACTTTTCGATTGCGCGCTCCACATCCTTGATGATGTCCTCGTTGTGTTCCAGTCCGACGGACAGTCGGATCAAGCCATCAGATATTCCCACGCTGGCACGCTCCTCAGGAGTGAGTTTGCTGTGGGTGGTCGACGCTGGGTGGGTGACGATGCTGCGGGCATCACCGAGATTTGGAGTGATCGAAACCATCTGCAGTTGATCGATGAATCGCTGTGCTCTTTCTCCGCCGCCTTTCAGCGTCAGGGTGATGATGCCCCCGCCGGCTTTCATCTGCTTCAAAGCAAGTGTATGTTGCGGGTGTGATTTGAGAAAGGGGTATTTCACTGCTTCGAGCTCTGAATTTCCTTCGAAATAGGTTGCAATCTTAAGTGCATTTTCGCAGTGACGGTCCATACGGACAGCCAGTGTTTCCATACTTTTTGACAAAACCCAAGCGTTGAAAGGCGATAGCGAGGGTCCGGTATGGCGGGTGAAAAACTGCACTTCCTTGATCAGTTCTTTTTTTCCCAAGATCAAACCTCCGATCACTCTTCCCTGACCATCAATAAATTTTGTTGCGCTATGGGCGACGATGTGTGCTCCCCATTTTGCTGGTTGCTGAAGATAGGGAGTCGCAAAGCAGTTGTCCACCACGAGGATGAGGTTATGCGCTGCGGCGAATTTTCCCGCCCACTCCAGATCGATGATTTCCAGGCCAGGATTAGACGGAGTTTCGATAAAGAGCATCTTGGTGTTGGGCTGCACGAGCTTCTCCCAGTTTTGGCAATCGGAGATATCACCATAGGTCGAAGTGATGCCCCACTTCGGGAATACCCGAGTCAGCAGCTGATGCGTGGAGCCAAATAGGGATCGCGCAGCCAATACATGATCGCCCTGCTGAAGTAGCGATGCCATGCTGGAGAACATCGCCGCCATTCCCGAAGCGGTGGCAATCCCGTCTTCGGTGCCTTCTGCTGCACAGACTTTTTCAATCAGATCCGTGGAATTGGGGTTGGCGTAGCGAGAATAGATATTTCCGGGGATTTCCTCAGCAAACATCGCTCGTGCTTCTTCCGCAGATTCGAAGGTGAAACTGGAGGTCAGGCAGATGGAAGAGGAATGCTCTCGCTGATCGGATCGGCTTTGGATACGGATAGCATCGGTTTCGAAATGACTCATAGTCTGGGAGTTTTGAATACGGTTGTTGTCCAGGATTGAAAAAGAATTTTCCCAGAGGCAGAATCCGAACCAGAATTGAGGCAGTAGTTAATACGCCAATTTATAGTTCCCGCAAAGGGTAGGACTTGGCACCTTTCGCCTTGGCAGGGATGGTTGCCAGAGGGTCATCGAGCCTATTCTCTCGCCTCTTCTTTATAAATCAGTCTCCTGAAGTGCTGCAAATAAAAAGCGAGAATTGGTTATTTCCAAATCCCGTCTGCAATCAATCGTTGAATTGTGTCATCGTCTGAGCAATTCCGATGGTGCAAAAGCCGAAAACCATCTCGATCGCCTTGTCCATGATCTCCGGAAGTTCATCAAACTCTTGTTTTGTAAACCTCCCCAACACAAAGTCGATCTGTCGTCCTTTCGGAAAATCATCTCCAATACCCATCCGAAGTCGGGGGTAATCCTGTCCGCCGGTGAGTTCTTCGATGTTTTTCAGGCCATTGTGACCGGCTGCACTGCCTTTGACCCGCATACGCAGTTTGCCAAATGGGATTGCGACATCGTCTACCAATACCAAAACATTTTCCTTAGTGATTCCCAGCTCTTTCATCCAATAATTGACGGCTTTTCCGCTGAGGTTCATGTAGGTAGTCGGCTTAATCAGGTGTAATGTCCGGCCTTTGTGTTTCATCTCGGATTTGAAGACCAGCCGGTCACTTTTCCAAGTGGTGCCAGCCTTGTCGGCAAGTCGATCGATGGTGAGGAAGCCGATGTTGTGTCTGGTGAGTTCGTATTCCGGGCCGATATTGCCCAGTCCCACGATCAGGTATTTCATGTGTGATACTTTTCAGTGCTTTGAAATTAAAAAAAAAATCCTGTCCGGTGAGGGACAGGATTTGTAAAATCAACAAGCGTTGAATTATTCTGCTTTCTTGCCTCTAAGTGCTCTTGGAATACCAACAGTCACGATGGATACGTTTGGCGAAGTCAGGATTTCAAATCCTTCTACTTGCAACTCGCTAACTTTGAATGATTTGCCCAAGTCCAAATCAGAGATATTTACAGAGATGTAGTCAGGAAGATTTCCTGCTGTACCTTTTACTTTTAATTTTCTGGTTTTGAACTCCAGCTTTCCACCTTTTGCAATACCTGGAGAACTGCCTTCGATTTTCACAGGAATTTCGAATTTGATCGGTCTGTCTTCCGTGTAAGCCATGAAATCTGCGTGAAGCAAAGTCTCGCTTACCGGGTGAAATTGTGCGTCCTTTAAAACGGCTTTGATGATCGTTCCTTCAATGTTCAGCTCAACCAAGTGAACGTCTGGAGTGTAGATCAAGTCACGGAAAAGGATCGCTGGAGAATAGAAATGAACTTGCTCAGGGATACCTGGTCCATAAACTACGCAGGGAACATTGGCTGCGTCTCTGATTTCGTTCAAAGCGGCACCGTCGAGATTTGCTCTTTTAAACCCTATAACCTCTAGTGTTTTCATAAGTATTTGTATTTTAAAATGGTTTCTTTTAAATAAAGAGAGCACTGATTGAGGTGTTGCCCGTCACTGCATGGATGGCTTTTCCAAACAATTCCGCCACACTCAGTACTTTAATTTTAGGAGACGCCATCTTGGGAGAAATGGTGTCAGTGACGACCAACTCTTCCAAAACGGAATTTTCAATATTTTCGTAGGCCTTTCCAGAGAGCACTCCGTGCGTGACTATGGCTCTGACTGAGGTGGCTCCCTTCTCCATGATGATTTGGGCAGCTTTGCAAAGTGTCCCGGCGGTGTCGACCAAATCATCCACAAGTATCACATCCTTCCCTTCCACATCTCCGATTACCTGCATGGATGCGATCTCGTTGGCCCTTTTTCTATGCTTATCACAGACGACCATTTCTACTTCAAAATGCTTTGCAAATGACCTTGCTCGACCTACGCCCCCCATGTCTGGAGCAGCAAAAATCAAGTTTGGCAAGCTGAGCGTTTCCAAATAGGGTGCAAAGATAGCTGATCCATTCAAGTGATCCAAAGGGATGTCAAAAAAACCCTGAATCTGTCCGGCATGCAGGTCACAGGTCATGATCCGATCTGCACCGGCTGAGGTGATCATATTCGCGATCAACTTCGCGGCAATGGATACTCTAGGTCGATCCTTTCGATCTTGGCGGGCATAGCCAAAATAGGGGATGACTGCGCAGACTTTGTATGCGCTGGCGCGCTTCGCCGCATCGATCATCAGACAAAGCTCCATAATATGGTCACTTGGGGGGTTGGTGCTTTGGATGATGAATACAGTGCAGCCTCTAATTGACTCATCGAAACTCGGGGACATTTCTCCGTCGCTGAATTTGGACATGGTCAAATCGCCGAGCTTCTTGCCGTAGCTTTTGGCGATATTTTCTGCCAGGTGGAGGCTGTTTGTACCTGCAAATATTTTGACCTCAGACATGGTGGATTGGTTTTTTGGAGGTTGGAGAAAAGAATGGAATCGATGGCAAAAGTAAGGATTTTTGACGGATGGGCTAGAAGCAGGGCATTTCATCCAAGCAATAATGCGAGAATTTTGAAATCGATCGCAAACAGTTTGTGTCTTGACTTCCGCGATTTTCCTGTCAACTTACCGATCCTGTAATTTTTGGAGTTTAAGGGGGTGTTTGTCGCTGATTACCTAGTAGATGGTTTATTTTTACCGGGAACTGGTATTAACCCCGACCTCATGAAAAGAATTTTATGCTTAGTCCTCTTCCTTGGGATATTGCCCTTTGCGGCAGATGCCCAATCCATTCCGACTCCAAAATCGCATTTTGGGTTTGACATCGGCGATCCGTACATGCTCGCTAATTTTTCACAAACTGAAGCCTATTTCCAAAAAGTAGATGCCGCATCCGATCGGGTACGCTACACCAGCATCGGAAAGACGGAGTTTGGTAGAGAGCAGCCAATGCTGATTATCACCGCTCCTGAGAATTTTGCGCAGCTGGAGAAGTACAAAGAAATCTCCCAGAAACTCGGCCGTGCAGAGCTCACTCCCGAAGAAGCAAAAGCGCTTTCTAAAGAAGGGAAACCGGTCGTCTGGATCGATGGTGGCCTGCACGCCAGCGAGGTGGTAGGTGCGCAACAGTTAATCGAGACCCTTTATACGCTGGCTTCAAGAAATGATGAGGAGACGCTGAAGATCCTTGATGAAGTCATTATACTCTTGGCTCATGCCAACCCAGACGGGATGGAGATTATGTCCGATTGGTATATGAGGAATGAAGATCAGGAGAAGAGAAACAAGAATATTCCGGTGCTGTACCAGAAATATGTGGGGCATGACAACAACCGCGACTTTTACATGAATAATATGAAGGAGACGACCAATATCTCCCTTCAGCAATATGTGGAGTGGCTTCCGCAAATTGTGTATAATCACCATCAAAGTGGCCCTTCGGGGACTGTTGTTGCGGGGCCTCCATACAGAGACCCATTCAATCATGTTTTTGATCCTTTAATTATCACTAGCCTCGATGCAGTTGGTGCGGCCATGATCAACCGCCTCCATGTCGAAGATAAGCCGGGTTACACCAGACTCGACGGCTCGGTATTCTCCACTTGGTGGAATGGTGGCTTGCGAACTACCCCTTATTATCATAACATGATTGGGATTTTGACCGAGATTGTGGGTGACCCTTCTCCTTTTTCTATCCCTTTGGTACCGGATAGGCTGATTCCAAACAACGGAACTCCGTACCCGGTTACTCCGGGCCCTTGGCCATTTAGAAGGTCGATTGAATACTCTGTGTCGCTGAATTATTCAATTCTCAATCATGCCGTGAGACATGGTGATGAGTTGTTGTATAATTTTTATCTGATGGGTAAAAACTCTGTTGACCGAGGAAATACGGATACATGGACTAAGTATCCGAAGTACGCTCAGGCGGTACAGGAGGAATTTGACGCTTCGAAGAAAAAGAGAGATTCCGACGACCCAGAGATGGCAAGCTTCGGCTTCCGCTCAGGTCTGCCGCTTCAGTTTTATGACTCGGTGTATAAAGATCCTTCGAGAAAAGATTCACGAGGCTATGTCCTTTCCGCTGATCAGCCTGATTTTTCTACAGCAATCAAGTTTCTGAATGCCCTGATCAAGTCTGGCGTGTTGGTAGAGAAAGCTACGGCTGATTTTTCTCTCAGTGGAAAATCCTACCCCAAAGGCTCGTATGTGGTGAAAGCTGCACAAGCTTTCCGACCACACGTGCTGGATATGTTTGAGCCTCAGGATCACCCGAATGACTTTCTTTATCCCGGAGGCCCTCCCATCAGACCTTACGATGCGGCAGGCTGGACATTGGCCTTCCAGATGGGAGTCGAGTTTGACAGAATTATGGAAGGTATAGAAGGGCCATTTGAGCGCGTCGCTTATGGACAGTTGCTGTCTCCAGATCCGACGATTGTTCCATCGGGCTCAGGCTACATGCTCGATGCCAGAGTCAATGACTCCTTTTTGGCGGTGAATGATCTGTTGAAAGCAAAAGTAAAGGTGTTTAGAACAGCCACCGCTGCAAATGGATTTCCTGCTGGTTCATTTTATGTTGCTTCGTCTGGTAAGAAATCGTTGACAGAAGTCGCTAAAAAATACGGAGTAAAGGTATCCGCAGCGTCCGGAATCCCCTCCGGAGCCAAAGAAATCAAACCTTCACGAATAGCCCTATACGATTATTATGGTGGCTCGATGCCTTCCGGCTGGGTAAGATGGATGATGGAGCAGTTTCATTTTGACTATAACGTGGTCTTTCCTGAGGAGATCGACGCAGGCGACCTGACAGAAAAGTACGACGTGATCCTATTTATTGGCCCTGGAATACCGGGCGGTGGAGGAAGGTATGGTGGTGGCAGATCGGTCAGCAAAGAAGAGATTCCTTCCGAGTATCATCATATGATGGGGAGTTTGACCGTCGATAAATCAGTTCCTCAATTGAAGAGTTTTATGGAAAATGGAGGTCAGATCGTAACAGTTGGCGCAGCGACTTCGCTAGCCTATTTGTTAGACTTGCCGATTTCGGATGCACTTGTGGAGATTTCCGATGGAGATGAGATTTCCCTTACTGGAGAGAAATATTACATTCCTGGCAGCGTGTTGGAGATGTACGTCGACGAATCTGCACCGGCAAACTATGGCATGGGTGCAACTGCCAATGTGCTTTTCAATAACAGCCCGGTATTTAAACTATCTCCGGATGCAGCGTCAAAAGGAATCAAGCCGCTTGCTTGGTTTGGCGCTGAGCCGCCATTGAAAAGCGGCTGGGCTTGGGGTCAGCAGTATCTGAAAAACGGCGTGACGGCTTTTGAAGCCCAAATAGGCAAGGGTAAACTCTACGCTTACGGGCCGGAGATCACCTTCAGAGCACAGTCACACGGCACTTTTAAGATGTTGTTTAACAATCTCTATAAGTAACCAATCAAGCTCTTGGAAACCAGAAGCCGCCTCCCAAGGGCGGCTTTTTTCGGTTTGAGAATGGAAAGGTGTGGATATATTCGCTCTTTTACCCAAAAAACCGAACGAGAATTTCCTGACTAGTTTGAATTCTTTTTACATCAGTTTTTCACCGTAACTTATTCCAATCGATCAATGGTAATCTATGGATAGCAATGACGCTCAATTTATTTCGGGAATATACAACTGGTGTGATCGCTGGTGCGAGCGCTGTGACGTTACAGCAAGATGCAGGGTGTTTGAGCGCGAGCAAGAAAGAGATTTGAAGTCTCCGGAGGACTTTTGGAACGCCTTGGCGGAGAATTTCAAGGAGACCATGGAGATGCTTCATGCGCTGGCGAAAGAACAGGGGATGGATATCGAAAAAATCATTGCAGAAAGTAAAAACGGCACGACTATCCAGGAGGAGGATAAAATCCAGGACGAGCATCCGCTGATTGTACTTACTGATTGCTATTTATTTGATGGGAAGGGTTGAGAGGAGAAAAGCTGCAAGGGTTCTGCCAAGCTTGCGATGATCTCCATCGAACGAAGTATGCAGGCATGGAAAATCTTACTGGATGCCCTGGAAGATGAACAGGATTCGATTCTGAGCTTGCTGGTGATTTTAGAAAAATCAAGAATATTGCTCACGGCGTTGGTTCCAAACTATCTTCAATTTGCCAGGCCAGGTTTTGATCAATGAGCCGCTTTTACACTTTCCAGCTGAAAAGTCGGAATTGGCAGGGTCAATAGGCAATTGTTCTAATGGTAACCTGAGCGGTATTTTGGAGTTTAAAAAAATTTGAAACAACGCATGAGTACTTATCAAAGTATCGTAAACGCAGAACTGTTGGTTTGGCTTCTCAAGACCAAAAAGACTCCGGGGATTTTGGGTCGGATGACACAGGGCGTTCAGAGCAAGATCAATTCGATCATTCCGGAGAAGGTCCACAAGGCGATTACCCTTGCTATTGAGAATATGGTGAAAGCGGTATTGACGGGTTCGGGGTGGATCGTACCGAAGGTGAAAGAGCCGATTACGCTGAAAGAGCGGGAAGACAAGGTCAGAAAGCGGATCAAATGGTATCGGAATACCGCATCTGCAGAAGGAGCTTTGACTGGTGCGGGGGGGATTTTGTTGGGCTTCGCGGACTTCCCGGCTTTCCTGACGATCAAGATGAAGATGCTTTTTGATATCGCTGCGCTCTATGGCGCCAACACCAAAGAATATCATGAGCGGCTGTTTTTGCTGTATGTTTTTCAGTTGAGCTTTTCCAGTCAGTCTCGGAGGAATGACCTCATCGGATTGTTGGAAAACTGGGAGAGCTACAAGGAAGAGTTGCCCAAGGACTTCAGCCAGTTTGATTGGAGGACTTTTCAGCTGGATTATAGAGATTATATCGACTTGGCAAAGCTGGCGCAGCTAGTGCCTATAATCGGAGCGCCGGTAGGTGCGGTGGTTAACTACAAACTCACCGAGCACTTGGGAGAATATGCCATGAATGCGTACAGGCTTCGATTATCAAAAAAGGATTCCAAGCTATTGATGTGAACAAGGCCCAAAAATCAAAAAAGCTTCCAATTTGGAAGCTTTTTTGTTGGCCGACCAGGGCTCGAACCTGGACTCTTCTGAACCAAAATCAGACGTGTTGCCAGTTACACCATCAGCCAATTTTGTAGGGAAGCAAAATTTGGCTTCCTTTAAAGTGTCACAAAGGTAAAGTCTTGCTTCTTTTTTTCCAAACAGGCCTTCGAAGATTTTCTATTCGGTATTGTAAAATCCTTGAATTCAGCTAGAAAAATTGACCCTAACGGTTTTGTCGAGTTGAAAGTTTTGCACAAGAAGGCGGTTTGTCGCATTGTTGTCGGGCTTTGCTGCAATTCGTATCGAACAGCGTCGAATCCACTTTCTGCCCATAGGTTGATTTTTCGATTCTTTCTGGTGATTGATAGAACTACACCATGGGGTGAATTTTGCATCTTCTCTGGTGTGCTAAGGGAGGTTTGTCGTGTCCTGGGATTAGAACGAGGTTTTTTACAGCAATCATCAGGTGGTCTTCGTTCACGGATACGGCATGAAATAAATGAAATAAAATTGTCTTTTTGTTAATATTCAAGTTGTTATGTTGTCTTTTTGGAAATAAATGCAGTGATTTGCTTCGAAATTTGAAAACAAAACACTTAGTGCTATGAAGGTCGAGAAAATGAAAAAATTGGCAACAGAACTTGTCGAGAAATTAGAAAAATTGAAGCAAGCGGAACTGGCGGCTGAATTTAGCTGGTGCTGGGTCAGCTTCCAAAATGATCAAAATTCCACAGGTGTGATTGAAAAGGCAAATCAAGCCTTAGTTGCTTTAAAGGAAGCCCGTGAAAAGAACGCTAAATCTGTATCCAAGAAATTGGTGGATGAGTTAGAAAAAGCATTGGCTTAAAACAGAAAAGGCTCGCAGTGATGCGAGCCTTTTTTATTGGTATTGAGAAGAAGTTTATTCTCCTACTACAACGAAATTCACTTTGGTTTTCACCTCTCTGTGAAGATCTACGTCTGCGGTGAACTCTCCCGCACCTTCTACCGGAGTAGAGATGGCGATTTTCTTACGGTCGATTTCGAAACCTTGGGCTGCCAAAGCGTCAGAGATCTGAAGCGTAGTTACTTTTCCGAAGATTTTTCCGGAATCACCGATTTTCGCTTTGATTTCCAATGTTACTTCTGCAAGCTTAGTAGCAGTGGATTCTGCTTCAGTCTTGATTTTTTCAGCTTTGTGAGCTGCTTGCTTGATGTTTTCAGCAAGGATCTTCTTGTTAGAACCGGTCGCCAATACGGCGAAACCCTGAGGAATCAGGTAGTTTCTTCCGTATCCTGGCTTTACGTCTACCAAGTCATTTTTATATCCAAGACCTTTGATGTCTGTTTTTAGAATGATTTCCATTTGTAATGATCTTTTGTGATTGAACGATACAAGAGCCAATTATTTCAACCCATCGGTTACGAATGGCAAAAGAGCCAAGTGTCTTGCTTTTTTGATAGCCTGAGCTACTTTTCTCTGGTACTTTGCGGAGTTACCGGAAAGTCTTCTAGGAAGGATTTTACCTTGTTCGTTGACGAATTTCAAAAGGAAGTTTGGATCCTTGTAGTCGATATACTTGATACCGTGTCTCTTGAATCGGCAATATTTCTTTCTGATTTCGCCTCTGTTGATTGGTTCGTTGAATAATGTCATTGTGCTGGCTCCTCCTTAGCTTCAACTTTTTTGTTAAATTCTCCTTTTCTTCTTCTGTCTGCATAAGCAATGGAATGCTTATCCAGTACAGTCGTCAGGAATCTCATTACTTTCTCATCACGTCTGAACTCAAGTTCAAATTTGCGGATGATAGTCGGATCAGCTTTGAACTCAACCAATACATAAAAACCGGTAGTCTTCTTGTCGATGGTGTATGCCATCTTCTTAAGACCCCAATTCTCCACATTGATAACGTCTGCCCCCTCTTCTTTTAACAAGTTCACAAACTTGTCGACAGTATCCTTCATCTGAACATCAGACAAAACGGGAGTTAAAATGAATACCGTCTCATAATTTCTTTGGAACATTTTTTTAATGTGTTTAAGGAATTTGAATAAACAGACCGCAAAAGTAGGGAGTTTGAGGCTGGAATCCTAATCCTGATTTATAATCTCTGGGTGTATAAAACAAAAAAGCCTCCGCTCAGGGAGGCTTTGATTGCTCTTCAAGAATAGAAGACTATTTCACCGTAAAGGTCTTTCCGCCAACTAGATAGTTGTCGACGTATATTTTTACTTCATGAGTGCCTGAAGCGTAGTCTGATCCTTTTTCATAATAGTATACCAATTCCTGCTCCGAGTTGTCAAAGATGATGTCCTGCTTTACAGTGTAGAACAACTCGGCACCGTTGATCATGAATGTCCCTGAGCCTTTAGCCACGTCGAAGATCGGTTGGGAATTTGGTCCCAATACTTGCACATACACGTTTCTTGGGCCTTTTTCGGCTACTTTATTGTCAGCAAGGTTGAAGCTTACTTTTAGACGCTCGATTTGTCTGTTTTTGAAGTCTTTGGTTGTTTCGATCCGCTCCTTACCTCTCGAGTTCACAGCTGCGATGCTGATGTTTTCGACTTTGAGCATCGAGGCGACGTCCACTTTGGCTTGGAGGTCCTGCTTTTGGATATTGAGCTGGGCCACTTCTTCCTCGATCTCTGCCTGAGTCACTTTCAAATCCTGATTTTCTGTAAAGAGCTGTTGGTTGGCTGCTCTTAGCTCGAGAATCTCTTGGTCTTTCTCGGCGATCATTCCATTGAGGCTAGTGATCTTGCCATTCAGTGCTGCAATTTCAGAGGAGTTACGCTGTTTTGTGGAGTTTCGTTCTGCGATCATCTGATCTCTCACCGCCTCTAGCGCCTGCACGTCTCCGCCTAGTTTTTCGATTTCCTTTATTCGGAGATCCAATTGGTAGGTGACTGAATCAAGCCGCATGTTCAGCTCGTTGTTTTCAGTCGATAGGAGTAAGATTTCCTCCGTTTTTTTTGTGCGGTCAACGTAGTCTGTATAGAGTTTGATACCACTGATGATGACCAAAAGGATAAGGACAATGATAATAATGTTCTTACTTTGGTCTTTCTTCTGATCTGATTCCTTTTCGAAATTTGTGCTCATGTTTGTTGATCTTTATTGATGCTTATGATATGCTACACTTGGATGAAACTTTCTGGTCTTCCCGGTACAAAAACGGAGCTACGGGTTGGGACATTGGACACCCTTCACCACCACTTTATCAATATCTTTGCCAACTTGACAATAAGTCCGCTGATGTACTCGTTCCCGGGGCTGGGAACGCGCATGAGGTAGCGGCAGGGTGGCTGCTGGGATTCAAAAGACTTCATTTACTGGATATTTCTCTTTTGCCGATACAGGATTTTTTAAGAAAGCATCCGTCTTTTCCAGCAGCTCAGGTTTATCATCAGGATTTTTTTGAACATAAGGGTTGGTATGATTTGATATTAGAGCAGACTTTCTTCTGTGCTTTGGATCCAGCTAAGAGGCCGGAATATGCTAAAAAGGTGCACAGCCTGCTCAAACCGGGTGGGCGGTTGGTTGGAGTTCTTTTTGATCGCGATTTTGGAGTTGACGGGCCGCCGTTTGGAGGATCGGCTGAGGAGTACCGAGCTTATTTTGAGCCGTATTTTGAGTTTGAAAAGTTTGAACCCTGTGTCAATTCAATTCCAGCTAGGATGGGGACAGAACTTTTTATCAATCTGAAAAAATTAGACTTCTAGGATCAAGTGGGATTTTTCTCCTGGATAGTCGAAATAGATGATTCCACATTCAAAAAAATCCTGGGTCAATTTTACAGCAGGATGAGCTTGGACCTCTTTCCAGGCTTTTTCCATCTCCGGTGACCAGTGAATGTCTCCAATCGCAATGATGGTTTTTGAATGAGTCTTCGGCAGCAATGCGAAAAACGTCTCTAGCGTCCCCTCGTAAGTATGGTTGGCGTCGATCAATGCGAAATCGACACTTGGGATGGATGCCAATACCTTTGAAACAGTCTGGGCGATCGGGCCTAGCACAAACTCAATGTTCTTGGGGACTGGAGCTCGCTGAGCCACTTTTTGAATTTCGGCGGAGCCTTCGAAGGTGTACAATCTCCCTTTCGTAGCCAGGCTCAGATAGCGTGTCCCTATGCCAACGCAGGTGCCAAACTCTAGGACATGTTCTGCCGGTGTCAGACTACAGAAGTATTGATAGAGTTGCGCAAATTTGATTCCGCTGGTGGAGTAGCGTGTAATTTTGGCTATCGAACGGAGGGATTGTGGGACTTTTTTTGAGCCGGCACCCAGATCAAGAACACAAATATTTTGCTGATCACCCAAAAGCATTTTCCGAAAGCTTTCGATTTCAGAATTTCCTCGTTTGTTTTCCTTTAGAAAGAGAAGCATTCTAGCGTACCTGTCGAAAACAAATGAGGATTGCTGGCTGAACCGGTCTTCTTTTTGCAACCAATACCTAAGAAGTACCCGGGCTGAGAAGAAAAAGTTTCTCAAATCAATTATGAAAAATGTTGGCGATCATCTGGAATTCAGGGACATCAACTTCGATGAGTTTCCCGTCAATCTGCTTCTCCATTGTGTAGGAGCCCCTCATCTTGCCGAGTCCCGATTTGAGATTGCAGCCAGATACGTAGGTATGAGATTCTCCCGGCTCCAAAGTAGGTTGTTGGCCAACTACTCCGTCTCCTTCGATGAGTTTTGGTGATTCTGCGGCATCAAAAATCTCCCACTTTCTCCGCAGCAGTTGGTAGGTGTGTTGACTTTTGTTTTCGATGATTACTTTGTATGTAAAGACGTAATGATGCTGATGAGGACTTGAAAACTCAGCCTGATAGGTGACTTCTATGCTCACCTGAATTCCTTGTGTGACAGAGACGACCATGTTGGTTTTACGCTTAGCAGTTCAGTAACTTACAATTTTGTAGACAAAATCGATAATCAATATACGTGGAAGTTAAAATTGAAGATGGTTGGAAAAACTCACTCCAAGAACGGTTTGA
Organism: Algoriphagus jejuensis; assembly: GCF_039523455.1. Lineage (NCBI taxonomy): Bacteria > Pseudomonadati > Bacteroidota > Cytophagia > Cytophagales > Cyclobacteriaceae > Algoriphagus > Algoriphagus jejuensis. Next base: position 85,718 of record NZ_BAAAFI010000048.1, read on the forward strand.
AGAGGATTTTTTTAAGCGTTTGAGTTCTTTTGTCCAAAACGAATATCAAGATCAACTGGTTTTCCCGCCTAGCAGTGAAGTTTTCAACGCCTTTCAGCTGTGCCCCCTAGAGTCGGTAAAGGTAGTGATATTAGGACAAGATCCCTATCATGGGCTCGGACAGGCACACGGCCTATCGTTTTCGGTTAAGGCTGGTGTTCCTTTTCCGCCAAGTCTGAGGAATATTTTGAAAGAAATCCAAACAGATGTTGGTATGGAGATGCCGCCCGATGGGGATTTGACCAGGTGGGCTAAGCAGGGTGTTTTTCTGCTAAATGCTACACTTACGGTCCGTGCCAATCAAGCCGGATCTCATCAAAACAAAGGTTGGGAGCTGTTTACCGATCACGTGATTCGTGTGATCAATTCACATCGGACAAATGTGGTGTTCATGCTTTGGGGTTCTTATGCACAGAAGAAGGCAGAGCTGATCGATTCCGAAAGACATCTGATTCTCAAAGCTCCTCATCCGAGTCCCTTGTCTGCTTATCGGGGATTCATGGGTTGCCGGCATTTTTCGCAGGCAAATCAATACTTGGAGGAAAAGGGCATAGCGCCGATAAAGTGGTGAAAAAAAAAGTCCCGAATCACTCCGGGACTTTTGTTTAGTTGATTCCTTTGAAGAATCGGTTCCAGCGAATTTTTCCAAACATGGACTCGTACTTGTCCAAGGAAAGCCAGAGGAACCAAGCTTTGCCTACAATGTGATCTTCGGGCACAAAACCCCAGAATCTTGAATCCAGGGAATCATGTCGGTTGTCACCCATCATGAAATAGTAGTTCTGCGTGAAGGTGTAATTTTCGACTTTCTGTCCGTCAATAAACAGCTCGCCCTCTCGGATGTCAACCTGCTCGTGTCCTTCGTAACTTTCAATTGTAAAACCATAGCGGAGCACATTGTCAGGCGTCATTTCTATTTCCCAACCTAAAGCTGGGACTTGAAGGGGGCCAAAATTGTCTCGATTCCAACCGTAATTGGAGCCATTTGGGAAGATCATCGAGTCATTCATTCCCGGACCTTCAAGGCGCTTGGTGATGGACTCCACTACGGGTGATTTTTTCAGTTTTTCGATCATTTGATCTGTGCCAAAAACCATGTAGCCGGAGCCGTTGGAAAAGGCCATGAAGCTATCGGGATTGATGCCGTATTCTGCAAGGAACTCGGAGGTTAGGGGACGGTTTGAAATCAAGTCGTAGGAATATTGCATCTCCTCCGGTTTCGGGGATGCTTCACCGTTCACGATCAATTCGCCTTCCTTGACTTCGATTATGTCACCGGAGATTCCGACCGCACGTTTGATGTAATTGGTTTTTAAGTCGCTTGGATATTGGAACTCCACCGGGTAGTTGAACACGACCACGTCATTCCTTTCCACATCACTGAAGCCAGGAAGCCGGTAATAAGGCAGTTGAATGGCTTCGGAATAAGAGGGGATTTCGGTTCCCCAGATTTTCTGGTGGGTCAAAGGAACCTGAAGGACGGTTTTCGGAATTCTGGTTCCGTAGTGCATCTTACTAACGAAAAGGAAATCGCCAACCAGGAGGGATTTTTCCATGGAGGCGGTGGGAATCGTAAAGGGTTCGAGCAGGAGCCAACGGATTAAGCTTGCTGCGACTACGGCAAAAACCAGCGCATCCAGCCATTCGCGGGTTGCTGATTTTTTCTTTTTAGATTGACTCATGAGTTACTATTTGATTCAGAAAGATAGAAAATCGTCCATGGAAAGCACTCCTTTTCGGCCTTGGATCCACTCAGCAACTAAAACTGCGCCAAGGGCGAAGCCCTGTCGGCTATGCGCGGTATGGGTGATCTCAATTTCGTCGATTTCAGAGCTGTAGCGGACAATATGGGTTCCTGGAGCGGGGTCGATCCGCTTGGCGGTGATGGGCAAAGACTGTTCATTTTCGGTCGATTGTCCGACCAAGTGCCAGTCGTTTAGCTGCTCCACGTTTTTGAATATTCCTTCGGCAAGGGTGATTGCCGTGCCGGATGGAGCGTCCTTTTTTTCCGTGTGATGGATCTCTTCCAAAGTTGCTTTGTAGCCACTGGTTTCGTTCATCAGCTTGGCCAAAAACTCATTGACCTTGAAGAAAATGTTGACTCCAATGCTGTAGTTAGATGCGTAGAAGAAAGCACCGTTTTGGTCGGCGGTCAATTTTTCGATTTCGGTCTTGCGTGAGAGCCATCCGGTGGTGCCGGAAACGACCGGTATTGCGCGCTCCATGGCCCAGGCGATGTTTTCGACGGCGGCTTCGGGTTGGCTAAATTCGATCGCGACGTCAATCGTTGATGCATCTAGATCGTTCAGCTCGTCACGGTTATCTATATTGATTTTGGCTGCTAGCGAATGACCCCTTGACTCAGCGATTTCGCCGATGATCTTGCCCATCTTGCCATATCCGAGGATAAGTATGTTCATTATTTGAATTGTAATTTCAGTGTTAGTCCCATGGTAGTGCTTGACGATGCGAAAGTACCCACATTTGGTTCAAATTTAAGAGCTAAGTCATCGGAAATGTCAAATCCCGAGAGGTGGGCGTCGACATTGGCATCGATGAGGTTTAGCGCGTAGATGCCTAGCAGTAATAAAATCGTCAAGTCTCGATTTTGCCGCCAATAGTCCACGTTTCGCACCAAAGCCTCTCTATTGAGTGAGGGGAATTGACTTTGATCGCCGTCGTCATAGGCAAAAAGTGCCTCTCGAAAAGTCTGATACCGCTTATTATTGTAGCCGATGAAGTAGATGTCTGTCATAAAGCCTGCATAGAGCAGAGGGACTTTCCACGCCTTCCCATTGTACACTTGGCCGGCTCCTGGAAGAATCGCAGAGAGGATTGTAGCCTTTTTTGGATTTTTAGGAAGTGAGGAATAATCAGGCTTTTCCTTTTTTTCGCTCTGTCTGGACACGGCCGTATCTGCTTCGGTCTGATCTTGGGAAAACGCCGGGCTTGACAGGGAAATTACCAAAAGCAAAAGCCCCAGGAAAATCCATGGGGTCTTGAGTTTTGATCCAGTATCGAAAAACGAGGCGTCCAATCTTTAAATAATTTCGAGGATTTCGAGGATCCTGTTGAGGTCTGTAGCCGAATTAAATGGTATTTTGATCTCTCCGCGGTTTTTATCATCAGCTTTCAAACCCACTTTAGTCCCAAAGTGAGAAGCCAGACGTTGTTGGATTTTGTTTATCTCGTATTTGCGGACTGGGTCGATCCCTTTTTCCGAGGTTTCTTTTTGCTTGCCCTCACTGAGCGCCTTTACCAGCGCTTCAACTTTGCGGACGCTTAATTCTTCCTCTACGGCCTTATTGAAGATGGCCAATTGCTTGTCTACATCTTCCACGTTGATCAGCGCTCGGGCGTGGCCCATGGAGAGTTGCTGGTCTCGGATAGCTGCCTGAATGGTGGGAGGCAACTTCAGAAGGCGGAGGTAGTTGTTGACGGTGGTCCTATTTTTACCGACCCGATCTCCGAGTTCTTCTTGCTTCAGATTACACTCGGCAAGGAGGCGCTGGTAGGAGTGCGCGATTTCAAGGGCATTCAGATTTTCCCGTTGGATGTTTTCGATCAGTGCCATTTCCAACATTTGCTGGTCGTTGGCAGTGCGTACATATGCAGGAATCTGAGTCAAACCGGCAAGCTTGGACGCCTGAAAACGACGCTCTCCCGAGATCAGTTGATACTCGTTGGGAGCCAGCTTTCGGACAGTGATCGGCTGAATGATCCCCTGCACGAGGATGGAGTCCGCCAATTCCTGAAGCGCGTCTTTATCGAAATAAACTCTCGGCTGGAAAGGATTGACTTGAATTTCTGTAAGTGGAATTTCGAAAATACCTGCTCGCGCGATCTCTGGGAGGATGTCCGAGGATTTGTGCTTTGCCGGGCTGTCTTCCAGCAGTGCTCCAAGTCCTCTTCCTAATGCACTTTTTCGGTTGGGTTTATTATCTGCCATGCTTAATTAATCACTTTTTGAAGGTCGTTTTTCTGGGCTATTTCCCCGGCCAGATTAAGATACGCGATGGAACCTTTTCCTTCAGCGTCAAACGCAATGACCGGCAAGCCAAAGCTTGGAGATTCGGAGAGCCGGACATTTCTAGGTATAATCGTATCAAATACCATGTTTTTGAAATGTAGTCTTACCTCATCCACTACTTGGTTGGATAGTCTCAGACGGACATCATACATGGTCAGTAGTATACCTTCTATTTCCAGATCTTGATTAAGTCGAGTCTGAATGATCTTGATCGTGTTGAGCAATTTACCCAAACCTTCCAAGGCAAAATATTCGCACTGCACCGGAATGATTACCGAATTGGCAGCTGTAAGCGCATTGATAGTAAGTAGACCCAAGGATGGCGAGCAATCGATGATGATAAAGTCGTAGAGCTCTTTCAACGAAGAGATGACTTCTTTCATTTTTTCCTCCCGGTTTTCCATATTGATCATTTCCACTTCCGCACCGACCAAGTCTATGTGAGAGGGAACGAGCTCCAAGTGATCGATGGAGGTTTTGAGGATGATGTCTTTGACGTCTGTCCCATCGACCATGCACTCGTAGATGCTGGTGTCGATCGCTTTTGGATCATGTCCTAGGCCTGAGGTAGTGTTGGCCTGAGGATCAGCATCGATGACCAGGGTTTTGAACTCCAATACAGCTAGGCTGGCGGCCAAGTTCATGGCGGTGGTGGTTTTACCCACTCCGCCTTTCTGGTTGGCTATGGCAATTATTTTTCCCATGGTTTAGTTAGAGGGTAATTTGACTTCAATATTAATCAAATTCAGGTCTTTTCCTTTGGTAGGTTTTTCTTTTTTTGGCCTGGGGGCGAGGTGAGAGTCCGTTAAAATATTTAAAGACAGAAGATTAGCGGGATTCATTTTGAGGCATTTCGATAGATCGCTGCGCAAAAAAAAGAGCTCCTTTCAAAGCTCCTTTTTTGTTATTTTTTTCGGTTGTTGTCTGCAGCTTTCATTGCATCTTCCAGCTTCTGTTGAAACTTAGATTTCTTCTTGTTTACGTTTTTGACCTTGCTTTCGTCCACTTTCGCACGGATTTTAGCATCATCCACAAAGAGCTTGATCAGCGCCTGCTGACCAAATGTAACGACGTTGGAGACGAAGTAATAGAAGCTCAATCCGGCCGGGTAGGAGTTTAAGATAAACATAAACATCACTGGCATGATATAGCCCAGGTTTTTCATTGGCCCGGTGGCGGTCGTCAACTGATTGTTGAAATGGGTGTAAATAATCTGTGAGACAGTCATCAGCAAAGTGAACAAGCTGACGTGGGATCCATAGAACGGAATAGTGAACGGCAACTTGATAAACTCATCGTAAGTCGACAGGTCATTAGCCCACAGGAATGATTCTTGACGGAGTTCTACGGCATTTGGGAAAAAGAAGAACATCGCAAACAGAAATGGCATCTGCAGCACCAGAGGAAGACATCCTGAAATCGGACTTACACCCAGCTGCGAGAAGAGCTTCATCTGCTCCTGCTGCATCTTAGTCGCGTCATCTCCATATTTCTCTTTCAGCTCGTCGATCTCAGGCTTGATCACCCGCATCTTCGCCATTCCGATGTAGGATTTGTACGTCAGCGGGGACAGGGCGAGCTTGATCATCAAGACGATCAGGATGATGATGATTCCGTAGTTGTTGAAGTATTTTTCCAGAAACTGGAACAAGTGAACGACAATGTATTTGTTGACCCAGCTGACAAAGAAGTAGCCCATGTCGACGTTTTCTTCGAAGCCATCGGTTACTTTTTTCAGGGTGTTGTATTTATCCGGGCCGAAATAGAAACTAAAATCTGCCCTGCCATTTTCCAGAGGAATGGCCAACGAAGCTTTCATAGATCGGACGATCGAAGAATCTGTCGGAGTGGTTTGGGCCAGACTTACATTTTGGAACACAGAATCTGCGATAATGCCGGCGGTGAAAAAGCGCTGGCTAAAGCCGATCCATTTCACGGGTTCAGCAGCCTGCTCTTCTTCTGGGTCATTGCCCGCGCCGAGATTTTCATATGATTCTGACGCTAGGTAATAGTTGAGTCTTGTTTGTCGCCTGGATTCTCCAAGGTCTTTTTCCTGAGCTTTGACCTGATCTTCCCAAGTCAGATTTAAGGCGTTGCCAGTAAAGAGCCCCTGAAAACGATCGATTTCCATCCTCTTTTTTACGACATAGCTTCCATCTTCGAGGGAAAAGGTGTGGACGATCTGTCCGGCGCCTGTCCTTGCCGAAAGAGTAAGGGTCTGGGTTTTGACGCCTTCATTTGCTACCTCAGTCAGTTCTGGACTGAAGTAGAGATCTGCCATGTTTACGTTTCCTTTGGTGCTTTCCAGCGTGAAACTCATGTTGGAACTTTGCTCGTCCAGTAGCGCAAGCGGCTGCTGATCCCAGCTTTTGTACTCCTTGAGGATGACCTGTTTGATCTCGGCGCCCTTGGAGGAGAGTGTGACGCTTATTTTGTCGTTTTCCAGTACGATGTCCGACGCAGTTCCTGTTGTGAGGGGAGCAAGCAATCCAAATCTTGATGTACGCTGTGCGTCTATCAAACTATCTGGAAGTACGTCTGTAGGTGAATCCTGAACGGTCGCCGAAATCTGTGATTCAGTCTGGGGGAGGGTTTCTTCCACAGCCGGGAGTTCGGGGCTGCTCGCAAAAAAGAGCGAATAGACCAGAATGACCGCTGCGAAGAGTATCAAACCAGTTGCTTGATTTTTATCCATGGATGTTTTTTTCCTTGCTAAATGACTTAGCGCAATTCAATTACTTTACTTTTTTGTTGTCTATGGCTGCCTGAATGAACTTGACAAACAGCGGCTGAGGATTCAGGGCGGTGCTTTTGTATTCTGGATGGAACTGAACACCCATAAACCAAGGGTGGTTTTTCAGCTCCATGATTTCTACCAGTCCAGTGTCTGGATTTTTGCCGGTGGCAAACAATCCTGAATTTTCTACCTGCTCTAAGTAGGCGTTGTTAAACTCATATCTATGGCGGTGGCGTTCATGAATTTTGGTCTTGCCGTAGGCCTGAGCCGCCTTGCTTCCTTTTTTGAGGTCGCAAGCATACGAACCCAATCGCATAGTTCCACCCATTTGATCGATTTTCTTTTGCTCCTCCATGAGGCCGATTACGGGATGCGCCGTGTTTGGATCCATTTCGGTAGAGGTGGCGCCTTGTAGTCCTAGGACGTTTCTGGCAAATTCAATGACAGCTACTTGCATCCCGAGACAGATGCCAAAGAATGGAATCTTATTCTCACGGGCATATTTCACCGTTTCAATCTTTCCCTCAAACCCTCTTTCTCCAAATCCAGGAGCGACTAAGATACCATCCAGTTCGCTGAACTTTGTTTCGAAGTTGTCGGTATGAATTTCTTCTGAAGAAATGAGTTTCAAATGAACCTTGCACTCTACAGCCGCGCCGGCGTGGATGAAAGATTCGATGATAGATTTATAGGAATCTGGCAGGGAGACGTATTTGCCGATCAATCCGATGGTGACTTCCTGAGTTGGATTTTTAAGTCTGCCCAAAAAATCCTTCCACTGGTCCAGGTCTGTGTTGGTTTTTGAAGTCAGTTTCAACTTTGACATGACGCGCTCGTCAAGCTTTTCTTTTTTCATCAAAAGCGGCACATCATAGATCGATTCGGCATCCATCGCCTCGATTACGCTGTTTAGCTGTACGTTGCAGAATAGCGCGAGTTTTTTCTTGACATCTACCGGTAGATGGTGCTCTGTACGGCAGACGAGGATGTCTGGCTGAATTCCCGCTTCCAGCAGTTGCTTTACAGAGTGCTGCGTAGGCTTAGTTTTTAGTTCTTTGGCAGCGCTGAGATAGGGAATCAGCGTCAAGTGGATCACCAAAAAGTTGTTTGGGCCAAGGTCCCACCGTGCCTGACGTACTGCTTCGATGAATGGTAAAGATTCGATGTCGCCGACGCATCCTCCTATTTCGGTGATGACGACGTCGTATTTGCCGTCTTCACCTAATTTGTAAAAACTGGTTTTGATTTCGTCGGTAATGTGGGGAATCACTTGAACAGTTTTTCCCAAGAATTCACCTTTTCGCTCTTTCGTGATGACGTTGTTATAGATCCTGCCGGTGGTGATGTTGTTACTCTGCGACGTAGTCACATTCAAAAAACGCTCATAATGGCCTAAGTCCAAATCGGTCTCTGCGCCGTCATCAGTCACGTAGCATTCCCCGTGTTCGTATGGATTGAGCGTCCCAGGATCAATGTTGAGGTAGGGATCGAATTTTTGGATGGTTACAGAAAATCCTCTGGCTAGCAGCAGTCTGCCCAATGAGGCGGCAATGATGCCTTTTCCGAGGGATGAGGTAACACCTCCGGTGATGAAAATGTACTTGGTGGATGAGCCCATAAGAATGGAGACGGGTGATTTTGATTGGAATCTTATGGGGCTCAAAATTAGGGAAATTTCCTGACTTGACTTCCGTTCTCTGATTTCATTTTTGAGGAATATCTCACTATCAGTCGAGGTGCACGCTAGTCGAGTACAATGTGTTTTGCGACAATACGTGTCATTTAATTTTTTGTTTGATTTAGCCAATCTATCTTAGCCTAGTGATCTCAAGCGAGTTGGATAGTCAGAGATGAGTTTTTTTTATATAATTCATTTAGGTCAAAAAAGAGAAAGCCGGAATGTTGGAATGTAGAAAAAGAAATAAAATAAAGGAGAAACAGCTATGAACTTAAGAAACAAAAGTATCGTATTAGTCGACCAACTTCAGGGGAAGGAATCTAAAGCTTCCTCTATCTTGATTATGAACAGTTGCGAGGTGGTCACATTGGATCCGGAAAAGTTATTAATGGAACAGGACTGGACGAGGTTTGAGGATGATGTCGATGTTATTAAAAAGATCTATTCTCATGTTTTTGAAGAGGTGGTGCTAGCCAATAAAAAATTAGCTTGCTTCTGGCCACTTTCTGAGCAATTTGGTAGTGAGTGGTTTGAATTGACAACATTGTGTAAAGCAAATGATTATGAACTAGAAGTTTATAAAAATTATCTTTTCGACATTGATAGTAGTTATGGTCTGGGAGGAGAGATAATCCGGGCGTGGAAGAAATTTGTATATTTTTTGATCGAGTCACTGTTGGCGGATATCGAGCTAACCGAGGGTTTGGAAGAGATAGGGACGCTGACCTCAGCTCATGATTCTATTGTTTTGTTTCGGTTGGAGTATGACGATGAAGTGAAATATACGTTTGCTTTCAATTTTGAAGATTCATTGAAGGTGTCGACTGAGCAATTCGTCTTTGATACTGAAAACTCCTTGCCGGAATTCAGGTCATTTCCCGAATTGCTATTGAAACTTCTGGCGAATATAGACCTTATAGGGTATCAGGCTGCATTTTCGGATCCTCATCTCGAAAAGACTTATTTTAACACACTGATGCAGGAATTCAAATCAAAAAATCTAATTGAGTCTTGGCTAGAGACCTACTCTTTGAATTAATTATCGAGTTAGCTATAGCGTGGAATTTTAATTTTGTGAATATTTATTAAAATCTATTTATTCAATAAAAATCTATTTATATCTTGCACAGATCTTTATTGACACAAATAAATCTTCACAGAAATGAGAGAACTAATTAAAGAAGCTATTGCTGATCTAAAAAGAACTGATGGCTTTATCTATGTAACTGCAGACGGTAAAAAAATTGACCTTCATGAAGCAGCAGCAAGAGGAATTGCAGTGACTCCAGTAAATCCAAAAGATGAAGTAATCAAAAAGCTTGAGGCAGCTGGATTGTTTTTGACAGATGGAAAATTCGTTGGAGAGTTGACTGATCTTATTGCAACATTGAGCGGTGGATCATCTTCAAAGGGTTCGGGTAAAAGAAGAACCTTTTCTGATTCTGAGAAAAGCAAGATTGTAGAAGAGTGGCAAAAGGTAGAAGCCGCCGGTAAAAAGACCAAAGCAGCTTTTGCAAGAGAAATTGGTGTTGGTTATCAAACCTTTATTAACTGGTTGAAGAGCTAATTGAATTGAAAGTATCCTACAAAAAAAGACAGCAAATGCTGTCTTTTTTTGTTTAAGCCCCGGCTCGATTGTCTCGTAGCTTACTTACAAATACTAGAAAACTCATTATGAAAAAGATAGCAAGTCCCAATTGGAATTGAATACTTAAATCAAGCGTTGGAAAGTTAATATCAAACGCATCGAAGTGAAGCATCGGAAGTTTGAGTTGGGGGAATTTATCAAGTAGTGTACCTGCTTCTCGTGAATCGGGTGATGAGAAAATCGTCCATGCGACAATAGATGAGATGAAAACCAAGATCATCTTCCACCCGAGCGGAGCAATGACAGGTTGATAGCTATCCGTCGTCGGAGGTAGGGTTTCGATTTTTTTCAAAACAGAAAGATGAAAATCTTCTCTTGGCGTATCCATGCCGACTTCTGTAACCCACCTTTTCATTGAATCAAGTGGATCGTTTTTTTTAGGATTCATAGCAGCCCAATTAATTCCTTGTTGGTTATTTTTTTTAGGTTTTGTTCCAAATGCTTTCTTCCTCTATAAAGCTGGACTTTCACATTTGACTCAGAGTTACCGGTAATTGTTGAAATTTCTTTGATAGATTGATCGTCGAGGTAGTACAAGGTCAAGGCCGCTGCCTCGGCGGGATTGAGCATTTCAATTCCTTTTTTCACTAGGGCCGCCCTTTCGGCACGTTGTAAGAGCTCCAATCCGTCCAGAAAATCAGGAGGGTCATGCTCGTTTTCCAGAATGTCTTCGATCAGGGTAAAATTTCTTTTGGTTTTTCGCATCCTTGCAAGGCACTCATTATAGACCACGCGATACATCCAAGTGGTGAATTTTGATTTGCCTTCAAATCCGGACAGCGATTGATAGACCTTTACAAATGTGTCCTGTGCAGCTTCCTGTGCTTCTTCCGGGTTTTTTAGCATTCTTACGGCTAGGGTATAGACTAGGCGTTGGTGCTTTTGTACCAATTGCCCAAAAGCCTGCATGTCACCCTCGCGGGTAAGCGTAATGTAATGATCGTCTTCCAGGAATTGCATTTAGTGGTTAGATGCAGGTAGTACAGAAAAAGTTACAAAATATTTTTTAGCTCCATATGTAACCTTTGTTTTCCGGAACGCATCCAATGGGTAAACAAATCATAAAAACATGCAAGAAGAAATCTTAATACCGCTGATCATTTTCTCCGCCATATTCGGAATGGTCTACGTATTCCTTACCACGCGCAACAAAGAGCGGCTTGCGCTCATTGAAAAAGGAGCAGACGCTTCCCTATTCAATACTGGGAAAAAAGGCGGAATCGGTTCAATTGTACTCAATTTGGCCTTATTGGCCATCGGTATCGGGATTGGTGTCCTGGTAGGTGCAGGTCTTGAAAGTAGCGGAATGAATGGGGATGTTTCTTTTCCAGCGTGCATTTTCATCTTTGGCGGACTGGGCTTAGTGACTAGTTTTTTTGTCAGCAGAAAATTAGAGAAAGAGTAATCTAAACCAACTCGGAATTCAAAAGAACCTCCTCAAATCAAGGGGAGGTTTTTTTGTGTTTCAGATTTTAGCCGCTCGGGACAGATAATCTGATTATTTTTACACCAAAATTTGAGATTTTGGATCAGCAAGCTATTGTAAAGACTTTCCGTGAAAACGGAGAGGTAACTATCAAAGAGGGAAATGGGAAAATCCTGAGACTTTTGAAGATGGACGCCTGGAAGCCAGAAATGGGCGAGAATTGGATCGTTCTTTTATTTGACCTGTTTCAGATTCGCTCGATATGTATGCCTTTTTCGGAAGTTTCACTGGATATCGTGGAGTTTGGAAACAAGCCAACGATTTTCCACAGTCCGGTGAATACGGTTATCAAAAACTGCCCAAGCGAAAACGGGAATGTCCAATTTTCGCTGATCAGAGAGCCCAACTGGAATAAATTGCTTTTCGCGATCTCACAGCCGGTTCTTTCGAAGATAGATTCGAACTTGGAGCAAGCTGATTTTCATACGGAGTTGTATTTTCCACTTTTGGGGCCTTCTACGAAAGAGATGTTTTTGGGGCCTGAGGGAGAAGTAAAAATGATTGCTCGATGAATTTCAAATCAAAGTTAGACGAGAATGATATTTTTGAAAAAGTAGGAGCGGCGGGTGCTCGTTTGGGTATCAAAACCTATTTGGTCGGAGGATTTGTCCGAGATCTCATTCTTAATAGGCCGAGTAAGGATATTGATTTTACCTGCGTTGGAAGCGGCATCAGTTTAGCTCAAGAAGTTGCCAGATCTTTTGATTCACATGTTCCGCTGTCAGTTTTCAAAAACTTCGGCACAGCGATGCTCAAACTGGAAGACTGGGAGCTAGAGTTCGTAGGAGCAAGGAAAGAATCCTACCGACTGGAATCCAGAAAGCCCATCGTCGAAGACGGGACACTGGAAGAGGATTTGGAGCGGCGCGATTTTACGATCAATGCCATGGCGATTTCGCTCAATCCGGAGAATTATGGGGAATTGATCGATCCGTTCGACGGAGTGGGTGATATCAAGCGGAAACTCATCAAGACGCCACTGGAGCCTGGAATCACCTTTTCCGACGATCCGCTCAGAATGATGCGGGCAGTAAGATTTGCTTCGCAACTCACCTTCGACATCGATGCCGATACCTTTTTTGCGCTTACAGAGAATGCACCTCGCCTACAGATTATTTCCGCCGAGCGGATTATTGTCGAGCTCAACAAAATCGTAGAAACTCCGAAGCCTTCTTACGGGTTCAAGTTACTTTTTGCCTCCAAACTGCTCCATGAGTTTTTTCCCGAAATGGTCGAACTCCAAGGAGTAGACTCGGTGGACGACAAGTCTCACAAGGACAATTTCTACCACACCCTACAGGTGCTGGACAATGTCTGCACGATGACTGAAGATCTTTGGCTGCGCTGGGCGGCGATCATGCACGATATCGCCAAGCCGGCAACCAAACGCTTCAATCCCAAGGTGGGTTGGACTTTTCACGGCCATGAGGATAAGGGTGCACGCATGACTCCTTCGATTTTTCGCAGAATGAAGCTGCCAATGGATGAGCGGATGAAATACGTACAGAAGCTCGTGCGGCTGCACCTTCGTCCTATTGCCCTAGTCAAAGAAGAAGTGACTGATTCGGCATTGCGGCGACTGCTATTTGATGCGGGCGATGACATCGACGATCTGATGAAGCTTTGCCGTGCGGATATCACTTCCAAAAACAACAAAAAAGTCTTGCGCTACCTCGAGAATTTCGACAAAGTCGAAGAAAAGCTGAAAGAAGTAGAGGGTAAGGATCAGATCCGCAATTTCCAACCGCCGGTCAGTGGAGAGGAAATCATGGATATCTTTGGTCTTTCTCCCTCTAAAATCGTCGGGGAAATCAAGGAAGAAATAAAAGAAGCTATATTGGAGGGCAAAATTCAAAACAATCCAGAAGCCGCCCGAAAACTAATGTTTGACATTGCCCGAGAGAAAGGCATAGCTCCTGTCGATAACAAATCAAATCATCAAGAAAACAACGATTAAACAATGAAGCGCACATTCATCCTGCTGCTACTGGCCTTTTGTGCCGGAAATCTTGCTGCCCAAACCGCAAATGACTCACTGCCCAAACTGGACCCGAAATTGAAGGCGACGCTGAATGCGATGGATCAGGCGGCCTATCAAATCGCGATGTCGTACAGCGATCCGACAATTGCAAAGACCAAGCTGTTTGATCTGATGGTCCGCAATCCAGAAGTCATCCGTTACCGAGAGGCGCTTGCAAATTTGTATTTCGATTCACAGCAGTATCCTTCTGCAGCTTTGGTCTCGATGGATATCCTTCAGATCAATGACAAAAACACCGGTGCGCTGGAAATTGCCGCCTATTCACTGGAGCAATTGGGCGCTTTGGATCGGGCCTTGCCACATTTCGAAAGCCTTTACCTCCTGACCGGGGATAATTTCAGCCTTTACAAATCGGCGTTTATCCAGTACAATTTAAAACGCTACGAGGAAGCGATGAACTCGGTGACTATGCTGGTGAAAAATGCCAAAGCGGACGAGAAAATCGGATTTCCGAAGTCCCAAACCGAAACTCAGGAGATCAGCATGAAAGCTGCCGCCCTTAACCTAAAAGGCTTGATCTACTTGGATCAAAACTCTAAAGCCGAAGCTAAGACTGCGTTCAATGAAGCAATAGCCTTGGATCCGGCTTTTGATCAGGCGAAGGAAAACCTGAAAAAGACGAATTGATCAGTAGCTAAAAAGTCTCAAGTATAGAAACCGGCCTCGCGCCGGTTTTTTTGTTGAGGTTACCTCAGGGTCATCAGATTTTTAAGCCTGTGTAAATTTTTATGAATCGGTTCGACAAAGCGTAAAAAATGAATAGATTGAAGTCCTAGCCGTATCGTCGACTCTTCTGCTTAACCCAATTCTTACTCATGTCCTCCAGAATTCTACTCGCTTCTTCGTTTTTATTTTTCTTCACCACTCAGCTTTTTGCCCAAGAGACAAAGGAGTACAAAGAACCTAAATTTCATTTTGACTGGTCTAAGCCGTCCGAGTATGCTGACCGGATTGTGTTAAACTTTGGGCAGAATCCTTCCTCGGAGGTTAACGTGACCTGGCGAACAAACTCGGATACCATACCGGCCTTTGCGGAAATAGCCATAGCCACGGCAGCACCTAGGTTTTGGAAAAATGGAAAAACCATTGAAGCGAAGACGGAGGTGATGGATGCCGGTGCAGTTCCGACGGCTGAGGTGGTTTCGTATTACCATTCAGTTGAGTTCAGAGATTTATTGCCTGACACGACTTATGCCTATCGGGTAGGAGATGGGGAGCGTTGGAGTGAGTGGTTTCAGTTTCAGACGGCTTCAGCCGAAGCAGATGACAAGTTTTCGTTTCTCTATGTAGGAGATGCTCAAAATTACGTGTTGGAACTTTGGTCTCGATTGATTCGGGAGGGATTCAGGAAGGCTCCGGATTCGAAGTTCATCATCCACGCCGGCGATTTGATCAATACGGCGCATCGGGAGCAGGAGTGGCATGAGTGGTTTACTGCGGGAGGTTTTATTCATAGCATGATTCCCTCGATGCCAGTACCCGGCAATCATGAATACCGCGCAAAAAATCAGGAGGAGACAGACCAGAAAGTAAGGAGCCTCTCTGTTCAATGGAAGCCACAATTTACATTGCCACTCAATGGGCCGGAAGGGCTGGAAGAGACCGCCTACTACATGGATTATCAGGACGTAAGGTTTATTTTCTTGGATTCCAATAGGGATCATGAGCTTCAGGCATCTTGGCTTGAAGATATCCTGACGGAAAACCCCAAAAGCTGGACAATCGTGAGCTACCACCATCCCTTGTTCTCTGCTTCCAACGGGAGGGACAACGAGGGCCTGCGAAATCTCTGGAAGCCGATTTTTGATAAATATAAAGTGGACTTGGCACTCCAGGGACACGACCATGCTTACGCTCGGGGTAGAGTAGCTCCGGGAGAAAATGTAATGAATGGATTGAATATGAAGGATGTCACCGGGACGGTGTATGTCGTGTCAGTCTCTGGTGGGAAAATGTACGATGTCGGGGATGATTGGACCGAAAAAGGAGGACAGCGTGACCGTACTGCCGAAAATACCCAGCTTTTTCAAGTGATTACGCTAGAAGGCAATCGACTGAAATTTGAATCCTTTACCGCGGTGGGAGAGCTGTATGATGCATTTGAATTGGTAAAAGGAGAAAACGATCTGAATCAATTTATTGAACTCAGAGTCAATGCAGTTCCAGAAAAAACTCATTCCAATACCATTCCCTATAAAGAATATCTTAAGGGAAAATCATTACGGCAATCGTGGAAGTGATCAGGGAAAGGAGGAAGCTCAACAGCAGTATTTTGGAATAGTTGGATTCCCAATGGAGTTTTTCGCTACTGGGTTGACTGCGAACCAAGCGTTTTATAGGTTTTATCGCCTGCTGTACGATAGCTAAGCATCCCATAAAGTACACGGTCAAAAGAATTAAGAAAGTCGCTGCTGTTTCCATTCGCCAAATTTAGAGAGACTAGGCTTAGGAAAAACCCATCGGGATAGACTTAACAATTTGTTAACCTGTAGATTGAACGGTGTTTCGGATAGGGGATTGACAGGTTTTTTGGAAATAGTGCTTCTCTAGTGCTGTGAGACGGATTCCTTGATCACCTGATTTTCGATCAGAGTTCCATATCTGATTTTCCCGTCCAGCGTACTGCCAATGTCTACGCGGTCTAGCTGACGAAATCTCGCTGGCGACGGCTCTCCGGTGATTTGAGAAATGGCTGTCCGTAGGAGCAACTCATTCACGTCTCCTAAGGGTAGTAAACGTTCGCTTGTCTCCAATGCTATCGTATTGGGGGAGAATCCCTGCGTGTAATCCGATTGATCCAGGCTGTTGAAACTCTGAGAGACGATCGGCAAGATGCCGTAGTGATTTTGTGCATTTTCTTCGTCCTCAAACGGGATCGAGCCGACATTTTTTCCAGTGGTGACATTGCCGATCAGGTACACATCCATATAGGGTTTTAGCCCATTGATGATCAACTCCGAAGCAGATGCGGTTCTCGCCGAGGTGAGAATGTAGACTCGATTTTCGCTCAGCGGTCCGATATTCTGAGATTTCGCAAAAAATGGTGTTTGGACGTTGTTCAGATTTGAAAACTGGTCCATGAGGTAGCTGTTGTATTTTGTCTTCGAAAAGATATTCGCAGCGGTCACTCCCGGAGCGATCAAACTGGCAAGATTAACCGCAGAGGTAACGAACCCGCCGCCATTATACCTGAAATCCACAATCAGGTGATCGATATTTTCTGCTTTAAAGTTGGAAAAAATGGCATCTATCTCATCGTCATAAGCGGTGCTGTTGGAGCTTGGCCCGGGAGAGAAGAAATGGTATACCAGATAGCCGATTTTTTCATTGTCGATGGTATAGGTAGTGTCCAGAAATATTGGATTTTCTGCCAATTGTACCGAGGTAAGCGTCGCGTCAGGCATTGCCACAAATGCCTCCCTGAGCTCGTCAAACCTCATGTACGAAATCGTATGCATTTCATCCAGCTCGCCAAGCAGCTGCCGGTAGTTGCTTACGGTCATCAGCGTTCCGTTGATCTTGGTGATCACGTCGCCGCGTCTCAGATCGACGTTGGAACCAGGGCTGTTTGCTTTGACGTAGGTGATTTCGGCTACGACATTGCTAGTGTCGGGATTTCCTCTATAGAGTATAAACTCGTATCCGGACTCGAGCGTCACTCCATTGAGCGAATTGATCAGTTCCTGGTAGTCAGGATAAATCACCGAAAATCGGTCTGTGGGTCGATTGAGTAAGGCTTCGAAGTAGTCTTCTGGCTCAGCATTTTTAGAAATAGGTGTTCCGAGATCATCCAGCCAGAGATATACCTCGTCCATCACATTGGATATCCATTCGTTGACAGCAGCATTTGAAGCGGGATCAAGTTGAGGTTGATCGTCTTCATTCTGACAGGAAAAGGCTAGAGCAGCGATGAGAGGTATATAGAATGGTTTTGAAAGCCTCATGCTTAAATTATTGGTTACAGGCAAAACGTCGTTTGGCTGGATCTTGTTTTGTCGGTAGGGAGATTTTTGATTTTCGGATCAGAAAGATGAGCCGAAGGATATGTCGTGAACTTGACTATCCAGCAGTTTTCCTTTTTCACACTTCAGCACCCGATAGGGGAATTTGCGAAGCAACTCGTGATTGTGTGTGGCCATCAGGATGGCTGTGCCTTTTTTGTTGATTTCCTGGAAAAGTCTGAAAATACCATCTGCAACATCGGGATCGAGGTTTCCGGTAGGTTCATCGGCAAGCAGGATCGAAGGTTCATTGAGCAAAGCTCTTGCTATGACCACGCGCTGCTGTTCACCGCCCGAAAGTTGATGGGGCATTTTTTGCAACGCATCGGTCAGGCCAACCTGAATCAGGACTTCGCTGATCCGTTCCTTAATCTTCGCGGCATCCGTCCAGCCGGTTGCTTTGAGCACGAAAGAGAGGTTTTCCCTAATACTTCGGTCGCTGAACAATTGAAAATCCTGAAAGATGATACCGATCTTTCGACGGAGATAGGGGATTTCGTTATTCTTAATCTTGGTAAGCGAATATCCGACGATTTCTGCCAGACCTGATTGCAACGGAAGATCGGCATAGAGGGTCTTGAGCAGGGAGCTTTTGCCGCTGCCGGTTCTGCCGATCAGGAATACAAATTCATGCTGCTCCACCGCAAAATTGATGTCAGACAATACGGGACTATCTCCCTGAAAGATGGTAGCCTGGGTGACCTGAAGTACAGGTTTGGTACTGAAATCCATGGTTTAAAGCTCTAGTTTTTGAAGTTTTCCGAAGGGGAGATTTTTGATCACATCCTCCAGCTCGGTTTCTTTTCCGGCCAACCCGTATTTTTCAATACTTTTCAGAGGTCTGTCGGCTCGGAAGTAGGCGACCAAAACGAAATTTTCATCCCGAATCTGGATGTAGTCAGGAATTTTGGCTTTTCCTTTTACCTTGATGATATACATGCTGTGGGGATAAAAAAAGAGGCTGAATCGGTGAAGAAACAGCCTCTTTTGGTTTTTTATTTTCCGGCTGCTTTAGCGTGGTCAGCCAGAAACTGTGCCAGACCCGAATCCGTCAACGGATGCTTGAGGAGTCCGGTGATCACTTTGAGTGGACAGGTGACCACATCCGCACCGAGTTCTGCACACTTGATCAAGTGCATGGTGTGGCGTACGGATGCTGCGAGGATTTCAGTTTCGAAGCCGTAGTTTTGATATATATGGGCGATCTGAGCGATCAATTCCAGTCCATCATAAGAGATGTCATCCAATCGGCCGATGAACGGGGAGAGGTAGCTGGCCCCTGCTTTGGCGGCAAGGATCGCCTGACCTGCGGAAAATACCAATGTACAGTTGGTACGGATGCCTTCACTGTGGAAATATTTCAAAGCTTTGACCCCGTCCTTAATCATTGGGATCTTCACGACGATTTTGTCATCGATTTTGGCAAGTTCCTTGCCTTCGCTGATCATGCCTTCAAAGTTGGTGGAGATCACCTCCGCACTTACTTTATCATCAACGATGTCGCAAATGGCCTTATAGTGCGCTTTTACGTTGGCGTCTCCGCTGATGCCTTCCTTGGCCATCAAAGACGGATTGGTAGTCACGCCGTCCAATACACCCAGATCATAGGCTTCGCGGATTTCATCGAGATTGGCAGTGTCAATAAAGAATTTCATGGGAATAGGTTTTTTGTTAAGACTTGTTGAAAAAGGCTTAAGGTTGAGATTGATTTATAATAGGCTAACGGACAAAGTTAGAAGATAAATCAGGATTAGGAATTCCTAGGGGAAGCCAATTTGGAAAAATTAGGGCAAAAAAGAAGCGGCATCGCACCGCTACAACCGCCTACCCTTGCTTCCTTCCGGACCTGGGGGATTCAGCAGGAGCTGGTCGTGCCGCTAGGTCACAAAGGTAAAGTAAATTTCACTCCGCGCAAGGCTCCGCATCCAATTGGTACCTATGCCTCAGTAAATCAACCGGTAAATTTTTATCTTGGGGCACCAAATGAGTTTATCTTCCCCAACCTTAAACAAAGTTTATGAAAAATACAGGAATTGCTTCATTTGCCGTCTTGGCTGTGCTTTCGGCCTGCCACGCTCCAGTCAAACCAACTTACAAGTTTCAAGTTGACGACATTGAACCCAATCTGATCACCCTTTCTTCGGATGAGTTTATGGGGCGGATGCCCTTTACCGAAGGCGAAAAAATAACGACTGATTTCTTGGAAACCCAATTTAAAAGTCTGGGCTTGGAGCCTGGCAATGGCGATTCCTATTTTCAGGACGTGCCCATGGTATCCATTACCTGTAGTCCGGCAGAGACCATGGAGTTCAAAAGCAACAATGAAAATGCGTCTATCGAAGGTCTCCAGGACTTTGTAATCTGGACGCAGCGAACCGATACGCTGGTGGACGTGAAAGATGCCGAAGTGATCTTTGCGGGATTTGGGATTGTGGCGCCGGAATATGGTTGGAATGACTACAAAAACATTGATGTGAAGGGGAAAATCGTTGTCGTCCTAGTCAACGATCCGGGATTTGGAACGGAGGACGCGTCGCTCTTCAAAGGAAACACGATGACCTACTATGGCCGCTGGACTTATAAGTACGAGGAAGCTGCTCGGCAAGGCGCTTTAGGTTGTCTAATCGTGCACAACACCATTCCTGCCGGATACGGGTTTAACGTCATTCAAAACAGCTGGAAGGCATCCAAACTTTACCTTGATGACCGGGGAAAGGAACCTTACAAACTTGGGTTTGAGGGCTGGATTACTCTTCCGACTGCCAAAAAACTGTTTGAAATGGGAGGGATGAAGGACTCGGAAATGCTTGCCAAAGCTCGAAAGGCAGACTTTGAGGCGGTCCCAATGGGGATTTCTGCGACAGGATCTATTGAAGTAGAAGCAAAATACAATGTCTCCAAAAATGTGGTGGCCAAGGTGACCGGCAAGACAAACCCAGATGAATACCTGATCTATTCCGCCCATTGGGATCATTTTGGGATTGGTAAGCCCGATGAGACCGGCGACTCAATTTACAACGGAGCCCTGGACAATGCCTCCGGGACTGCCGCACTTCTTGCTTTGGCAAAGGCCTTCAAAACCGACGCCCAGCCCGAAAGAACGGTTGTTTTTCTGGCTGTTACGGCCGAAGAGCAGGGACTTTGGGGCTCAGCCTACTATGCGCAAAACCCTATTTACCCCAAGGAAAAAACCGTCGCCAACATCAACATGGATGGCATCAATCCCTACGGCAAGATGAAGGACGTGTCCATCATCGGCGTGGGTCAGTCTGAGATGGAGGATCTGCTCAATGTGGAACTGGAAAAACTCGGACGGTACAGTGCTCCCGAACCTAATCCAGTCGCCGGATATTATTTCCGATCAGACCATTTCAATTTTGCCAAAGTCGGAATTCCTGCTTTGTATTTTGGGACGGGGATAGATCACGTCGAAAAAGGCAAAGAGTACGGAAAACAACTTCAGGAGGACTACACGGCCAACTACTACCACAAGCCTAACGAAGAGTATGACCCCGCGCGTTGGAATCTGGACGGCGCAGCCGATGACGTGCAGCTGCTTTACAATGTGGGTCGGTCACTGGCCAATTCGGATAAGTGGCCGAGCTGGAAAGCCAACTCGGAATTCAAGGCTGTTAGGGAGGAGTATATGAAAAAGTGAGAGTAATGCGTAGTATTTAATCCTTTCGATGTGATAACTAGAGGCTGTCTTCGTTTGTCGGGACAGCTTCTTCTATTAGTATATGTAGGATAACTTTCTCTGACCGCTTCCGAATAATTTTCCGGTCCAGTTGGAGTTAAGACTCCGAAGCGCTTTTTATCAAAGACTTCGCTATAGACATTGTCAGCAAGATGAGGTTGATCTTTGACACTTGCTTTACAAAAAAAAGTAAGATATAGGCGAAAATGAGCCAAGTTTTTACACTGAATAGGAACTTTACTGGAATGTTGTTAGATTTTCCAGACCATTTTTTGCACCCAGTTTCTGAAGATTTATTGAATACTCCAATTCGTTATGGTTCGTTTTGACAGTCAGTCTGTTGGGATACGAAGGTGCAAACAAGTGTACGTTTCAGGTTCTATCTATAATTATCAACTAAAACACTGTGAAAGGTTTTCTTAAATTTATTGGAGTTTACCTCCTGTCTGTCATTTGCAATTTGGCCAGCGGTCAGGTGATGGATCGTCAACTGGCTAATGCCGAAAAGTTGATCAAGAGCGATGGCTATGAACTGACGCATACCATAATTGAGGGCTCCTTGGATGAATCAGATGACGAAAATCGCTTTTTTACGTTACAGGAGGGGTGGACATATAAATTCGTTTTAGTCTGCGACAACGACTGTACCGATATAGATCTTTGCATCCATGATGAGAATGAAAATTCTATCGGGTGTGATGAAGATTCCTCGGATTTTGCATTGGCTGAAGTGACCCCTAAGTGGACCGGGAGATTTCATGCCCTAATAGAAATGTATGATTGTTCGGTAGATCCATGCACTTACAAGTTTGCAATTTTCGGAAAAGAAGAGTGAGGCTCCAGGCGGGTATTTATCGGCTATAGTTGAGCGCCGTCCATAGGGTTTGTTGTAGGATTTCATCATCGATGATTCCTAATTATCCGTTTACATATTGCAGTCGCAAAGGAAATGGCAGTCCGATTATGCTTCTGAATAAAAAAGGAACGAGAAAACTGTCGGGCAATTGTATTGGGCCTTATCCAGTTTGCAAAGGGGCAAGTGTTTTTGCAATGTTAGCGTTTCATCCCACTCTAATACCCCACTTCCCAAGCAATCCAGGCAAGCCTTCCAAGTCAAAACGTGCGCCTTTGATCTTGTTTCTTTCGGGATCGATGCGGTAGTTGACGGCTTCGCGGAAGTCGGCTTTTTCCAGATTGGTTTGGTCAAAAACAGTTCCGCTAAGCTCAGAGCCTGAAAAATTTGACCCGCTGAGATCAGCTTGCGAAAAGTCTGTTTCCAACAGTCTACTTTTTTGAAAGATGGATTTCTTCAGCTTCAGGTGAAAAAAATTGCAGTAATCCAGCTGACAGCCTTGGAAGTTGAATTCCAACAGAAAGGGGTTGGCGGCGTTGAAATGGACTCCGAGAATCTTGCAAGCCTCGAATCGAACGGTTTGGAAGGATACCCCAGAGACCTTGGCATTACTCAAGTCACAGTTTTTGAAGGTACAATTTTCGAAGCTGGAACCCTGGAAATTCAGGCCGGAAAAAGTACAGCCGACGAAGGTGCAGGATTCATATTCGCCGATTTCAAAATTTGATGCTAACAGGTTTTGGAAGGTTCTTTCTCGGGAAAATGGCATTTCAATTCTGGATCTAAAAGAGATGAGGTTGCTGGCGAGAGTGTTTTTTTTTTCAGGATTTGCGATTGCTCTGGGATCCATTGAGTTAGAGTAACTCCAACAGCTTTAATGGCCCAATTTTATAACAATAAGATGAGAATTGATAGGGATTTAACTGGATCGGTACGTTTAGGTGGCGGCAGATTTTATATTTTTGCCCCATTCCATTTCTAAGTCCCCCGCATGAAATTCTTTCTGATAGCCTGTGAAATCCACGTAATCGGCTATGTCGCCGACTGGAATACGGTTAATTCCAAAAATATTTCCGCTGAGAAAATTGTCTTGGGAGTTCCCTTCAACGGCCGCATGTGGTGAGGATTCTACCTGGATTATCTGCGCGAATGGGGAGTGCCTAGGGCTAATGATGAAATTTATCAAAGAACAAGGGCTGGGCGGAGCAATGTTTTGGGAAATGTCCGAAGACAATACCAGAACACTCCTAAATACCCTTTTCAGTACATTGAACCAAAAAACTGATGTTAAAGATTGAACCTATGACGACATATGGATTTGATATCGGGGGCTCGCATATTTCTGGAGCCCAGATTGCTTGGGATGGAGTATCGGCGAAAATCAGTGCCTTTCATGAAGGAGACGTGGATACGTATCGCAGTGTTGAGGAGATTATCGCGGACTGGACTGCTGTGATTAGGCAGTCTGTTGGACTGCGCACCGAGATCCGGGTTGGGATCGCGATGCCGGGACCCTATGACTACCCCAACGGTGTTTCCCTGATCAAAGACCAGGGGAAGATGAAGTCGCTCTATGGCCTTTCTGTGAAAAATCTGTTGGCCGAAAGCCTAAAAATTGACCCTGTTCGGATTGTTTTTGTCAACGATGCCGAGGCTTTTCTTTTGGGAGAAAGCCTGGCCGGTGCCGGTCGTGGATTTGATAATTCTATTGGCCTGACGCTGGGTACGGGCTTAGGTTCTGCATTTAAAATCGGAGCGCAAGTCACCGATGCAAAACTCTGGACGGCATCCTTCAGAGACGGCATCGCAGAGGATTATCTGGGGACAGGTTGGTTTAAGCAGTATGCGTCAGCGCAGTTTGGAATAACGATCTCTGGGTTGAAAGACCTGCTTTTCGGAGATTTTGACCCTGAGATAGTTGGTAAGATTATGACCGAGTTTGGTAGAACGCTGGGTGAGTTCTTGTCTCCGTATATCGTCAAGATGAATTGCCAGGGAGTGGTGATCGGAGGAAAAATTGCCAGAGCTGAAACCCACTTTTTGCCTCATACCCATGCGTATCTGGAATCGGTAGGATGCCCTGTTCAGATCCGCATCTCAGCATTGGAAGAAAAAGCAGCCATGATCGGGGCTTGTCATCCGTTTCTTGCGGGGATCACAGCAGATTGAAAATTTCCGAAAGCTTTACGAATGATTATACAAATTCTGATTTGTACTAGCCAGTTGAATAGTTTACTTAATTCTCCCGGCTTTCCGATTGTTTGCTCCCTCATTTCCCGTCAAAGCATCTCCAAGATCAGCCCTTGCCTGATCCGCAAAGCCGTTTAGCTTCGCCAGTATTTCCGGATTGTGGGAGGAAACGTCTGTAGTTTCTCCCCGGTCTTTTGCGAGATCAAATAGAGAGGGGTTTTCAAGCTTGACGTTGATGTATTTCACTGGAATCCCATCGTTTCTCATTTCAGTTCCGGCGGGTATAGTCCGGTAGGTGTGAGGGAATACCAGTTTCCATTTGCCATAGATGACCGCTTGGAGCTCATTTTTGTTGTAGTAAGCGAAATAGGGTTTTAACGGTACGTTTTGTCCTTGAGTCAAAGGCCAGATATCCGAACCGTCTATTTTAAGTGTCGGAAGTTGGGAGTTGGTGACCTTGGCCAAGGTAGGCAGGATGTCAATCGTCATTGCCGCTTGATCCTGTATTTGTCCCGCGGGGATTTTCCCCGGCCAGGTCATGATTGCCGGTACGCGGATTCCGCCTTCCCAAGAGGTTCCTTTTCCCTCTCTCAATCCAGCCTGTAAGCCAGCGTGGCCTCCATAGGAAAGCCAAGGTCCATTATCTGAAGTGAAGATGATCAGTGTGTTTTCGTCCAAACCGAGCTCCTTCAGTTTGCTTCGGATTTCGCCGACAGACCAGTCGATCTCCATCATGACGTCGCCATATGCTCCCTGCGCGGATTTCCCTTGGAATTTGTCTGAAGTATAAAGCGGCACATGTGGCATACTGTGCGCGAGGTAGAGGAAGAAGGGCTGACCCTGGTTTTTTTCGATAAACTCCAGGGACTTGTAGGTGTACCAGGAAGTCAACTCTCGCTGGTCTTCCAGATAGGCTATCGCCTTTTCTCCTTCGATCAATGGGAGCGGAGGATAATATCCTTTTACTTCGGGATGATTGGGCCACATGTCATTGGAGTATGGAAGTCCAAAATAGCTGTTGAAGCCCTGGTTTGTGGGTAGAAACTCAGTGTGGTGGCCTAAGTGCCACTTGCCGACCATTCCCGTTTGGTAGCCGGTGGCTTTGAGCATCTCAGCGATTGTCGTCTCCTCTGGGTTTAGCCCATGTTTGGCCGAATGGTCAATAGCACCATACAATTCGAGGCGGTTGGCGTAAGTGCCCGTCAACAGCGCAGCTCTCGAAGCAGTACAGACGGCGTGAGGAACGTAGAATTGGGTAAAGCGTACCCCATCTTCCGCAAGCTGATCCAAGTTCGGGGTTTCCCAACCTTTGGCACCGTACACGCCCAGATCCCCATAGGCCATGTCGTCGGCAAAAATGAGGATGATGTTGGGTTTTTGATCTTTAACTTTTTCCGAAGGAGTAAAAAAAAGTAGACTGGCCAGAATCGAAAGGGAATAGAAAAGCGCAAACATGGAACTTGAAGTT
The DNA here is from genome assembly GCF_039523455.1 of Algoriphagus jejuensis. NCBI lineage: Bacteria > Pseudomonadati > Bacteroidota > Cytophagia > Cytophagales > Cyclobacteriaceae > Algoriphagus > Algoriphagus jejuensis. The sequence continues at coordinate 111,586 of NZ_BAAAFI010000048.1, forward strand.
GAGGAGATAAGGATTCAAACTAGGGCAGGCCTAGCTTAGCCGATTGATGACATCGTCAAACAGCTTCTCGTTCACGACTGCGACGCCACCTAAAAGCCCGACATCTTTGCCTAGCTGGTAGAGTGCCAATTGCGATTTTTCACGGGATTTGGCCATGCTGTAGATATTTAGAGCCTGCTGAATCGGCGTGATCAAGTATTGGTTGGCCTCTGCCACAGAGCCGCCGATGATGATCAATTCGGGATTGAGGAGCTGGATGAGAATAGAAATCCCTCGGCCCAAGTCCAGTCCTGCTTCGGATAGGATGGTGATGGCGCGCTGATCGCCAGCCAAGGCTGCTTCTACAACCAATCCCGGTTCCAACTCGCCTTGATGATCTCGCACCATTCTGGCCAAGATGCTGTCCTTGTCAAGTTTGATGGCGTCTTCCGCCATGCGTACGATTGCCGTGCCTGAGGAGACTGACTCTAGGCACCCTTTCTTTCCGCAGGTACAGGTCACATCTCTCGACTCGAAAATCGGCGAATGAGAAAACTCCCCTGCGAATCCAGAAGCACCGTGGTAGATTTTGCCGTCGATGATGATGCCGAGGCCGATTCCCCAGCCGATGAAAATCCCGAGGACATTTTTGTGGTTGTGGACAGAGCCAAATTTGAATTCGGCCAACGTCATTGCGCGGGCATCATTTTCAAGGAAGATCTTTTTGTGAAAGCGTTCTTCCAGATTTTCCAACAAGGTTTTTTTTCCAAATCTCAGGTAGGTGTAATTGACTCCGCCGATGGAATCCACCAATCCTGGCATCGAAAACCCGATTGCGATAATCTTTTCTGCGGGGATTTTGGTACTCGCCAGGTAGTGGTCGATCAAATCGCACAGCTGGTCGAATGTTTCCTTTTCATTGTTTAGAATAATCTTGTGATCTTCCTTTTCATAGGCCAACTCATGGGTACAAGAGTACAGCGCCAAGTGCATGTTGAACTTGGACAAATCTACGGAGAGGACGTAGAAGGCATTTTCGGCCAATCTATAGAGGTCTGGCTTTCGGCCTCCCTGGGATTCTGCCCGGCCTTGCTTGATCACTTCGCCGGAGTTCATCAGATCTGCGAGCAGTGCATTGACGGTTGGGAGTGAGATACCGACTTCGTTGCAGATTTCGCTGGCGGTATTGGCCCCTTTTAGGTAGAGGTTCTTGATGATTTTGATTTTATTCAGGTAGCTTTTTATTTCTACCACCCCCTCCATCTTGGAGATCAGTTCTTGCGGGTTAATTAGGTTCATAGCATAAAGGAATGCCTGAATTAAGGGAAATTTTAGGTTTCAAAAAAGACTTCCTGAAAAAAATTGAATAATAGACGAATGATGATTAAGGGAAATTCAAATTATTCCAAATCCGGGATTAGTTTTTAGAAAAGATTTGAAAATTTAACCCTGTGATTTCTGGGGAGTTGAACTTTCGCTAAATTTGCAAAAATTTTAGACAATGGACAATCTTGAAATAGGAGCTCAATTGAGCAAAGCAGAAGTTTTTGAAAAAGTTGAGGATAAGCTTACCGAACTTGGATTCAAGGTCGCTGCCAAAGATGTAGACCGACCTTGGGGTGGTTTTTTTGTCTTGGATGAAACTCAGATTCTGAAGTTTAAGACTGCATTTTTTGCAGAGGTAGAACTGTCAGAGGAGCAGTTGAAGCAGAAGTTGAGTCCTAAGTTTTTACTTGTTGCTCCTGGCGCAAGACTTTCTTGGCAGTACCACTTTCGAAGAGCGGAACTTTGGAAACTGATCGCCGGAAAATCTGCTATATCAAGAAGCCATTCGGATGAGCAGGGACCTGTAGAGGAGATGACTTCCGGTGTGGTGGTATCACTAGACAAAGGAGAACGTCATCGTCTTATTGGTGCTGACAATTGGGGTGTGGTTGCGGAGATTTGGATGCATTCAGATCCAGGAAGTCCCTCAGACGAGGATGATATCGTACGCCTTCAGGATGATTACTCCAGAAAATAGAAAAGCCCGGGGAATTCCCCGAGCTTCAAAAATTTAACGATTAGTCCGTAGTTCAATCACCCTTAAAATAAACTACTCAAGTTTAAAAAACTACTGCGGACAAGCCGAAAGAAGTATAGGAATTTACGAATAATAATTTGAAATCCAATTTTCTTGATTCAAAAATACTCAGGAATGGTGTGAAGTAATTTTTTAAAGAGTCGGCCCTCGGGGTCGACCATGCTTCGGTCGGCTAAGAAATCCAGAGTCACTTAGCAGTTTATGATATCGAGTAGGGTAGAGAATAAATTGGTAACCGGGGCAGCGGTCAGGCCCACGTGCTATTTTGCTTCGACAATTTCGTCTTTTTCGAAAACAATGAGGTCTTCAAGCCGCCCTGCGGAATTGTAATACCTCCAATGTCCTTCTTTTAGCCCATCCACCATGTTTCCTTCCGAGGCTTTGCGACCATTTTCGTGGTAAAAAATCCAAGTTCCATCTGCTTTTCCGGATTTGAAAGTCCCTTCGGATTCTTTTTGTCCGGTGATGTAGTAGGTGATACGCGTCCCTTCCCCATCATTTAGTGTGCCTTTGTCAAGCTTGGTCATTCCGTCGTAGCTGAAATAGTCCCCGACGTCCATAAGTTTGCCCCCATCCCAAAATTCCTCCTGAGTGAGTTGCTTGTTGTCATAGAATAGACCCCAAATCCCATCCTCCACCCCGAGTTTGTAAGTGCCGACGGACTTGAGTTGCCCGCCATCGTAATAATAAAACCACTGTCCGTCTTCCATCCCAAGGATGTATTGTCCTTCAGCGATCAGGATTCCGATTTTGTTGAAAAACTTCCAAAGACCCGTTTTTAGATCATTTCTGTAAGCGCCGATGGAATAGACTTTCCCATCTGGAAAGTAGCTTTTCCACATTCCGCTTTTGGCGCCTCCCTCATAAGAGCCTTGCACGGAGATTTCTCCAGAACTGTGGTATTCGACATATTCTCCGACGGGAACTCCCAATTCGTAAGTTTTGCGTTTGGAAAGTGACTTGTCAGGAAAATACTCCTCCCAGACTCCGACTGCAATGTCGTTTTCGTAGGACTCATTTCTTGCGATTCTTCCGGTTTGGTAATAATATTTCCAATCACCGGTCTTGTTGCCGCTTTCATCAAAGTACTCCTCAGCTTCTATCGTTTTGGTTTGTGGGAAATATCTTTTCCAAGGACCAATTTTCTCACCGTTTTTATAGCTACCTGTTTCCAGAAGAACAGAATAGAGGTATCGTTTGTACGCTCCCTCTAGTTGGCCGTTGGAATAGGTCGCCTCTACGGTGACATTTCCATCTGGATCGTATTCTAGGTATGGCCCTTCACGGAGACCTTTGGAGTAAAATTCCCTCGCAGCCAATTCGCCAAATTCATAATAGCTTGCCCATTGGCCAGTTCTTTGGCCGTTTTCGTATTGTCCTTCAGTAAGAACCTGACTTGGGTCGACGTAGGAAGGATTACCGGCTTTGCCGTAAAACTCCGTGTATTTCCCTACGACCACGCTGTCCTGATAGATCAGTTGTTTTTTGAGGGCTCCCTCGATATCATAGAAGTAAGCAGGGCCGAAAAGTTTTCCGTCCCGATAGTCAAGGGCTTCACGTCGCTTGCCATTTGAATGGAAATTGGTCCAAACCCCATCTTTTTTGCCGTTGACAAAGGTGCCCTCTGCAACTTGAGTATTGGTTTTTTGATTGTAGAATTTCCAGAGCCCTTCCCGTTGTCCTTTTGCAACTACTCCGGTCGCCATGAGCGTGGAGTCAGCGTTGAATTGCTGAATCACTTGGGGTTCCTGTGCGTGGGATGAAAAGTAAAGAAGAATAAAAGCTGCCAGAAGCAAATTTCTCATGTTGGGTAGATTTGGGTGTGGTTCTAGTGGAACCCAAGACAAACGATCTAAAGAAGAGATTCGACATACTTTCTACGTGCGAATCTTTTTCCTGTTTAAAATTAAGCTAATTCCTGCTTTGTTCGCTTGGAAGCTCCAGCATACTTAGGATTTTTTTAACCTCCCTGCAGAGCGATGCAACCGTAGCTTTGGGGTCTTTTTCGATTTCTACCGATTTGATCCACAGGTGGAAATCGAGGTCAGATCTCTGAATTATTTTTGGATCATCGCTTAGATTTTTATTCAAAATCAGGTCTGGATAGTCCCATTTATTTTCACTCAGTCCGAAAGAAAACCCTTGCTGTAGCAGCTGAAGGATTGGGTTTTTCCGATTTTTGCCCATCAAAATACTTACAAAAAATCCATTTCCAAACCAATTGAGCAGCCGAATGTTTACTCCGTCGACGGAGTCGAAATCCCGGACTACGTCCAAGACCTGGTATGGCAGTCCCAAGAGATCGTTGCCTTTGGAAATTTTGGAGCTTCGTACTCTGGGGGAAATGCCTTCCAGATCCCGCAGCGGAACGGAGTTTGCCACCGCTTCCAAAATGCTGATGAATTGACTTTTAAGGAAGTTTTGCTGACGAATCAGGTCTACGTCTAGCCACAGGTTGAGGTCAAGCGGGCGAATAGAGTCATCCATTTTTTACCAACGCAAAAGAACTGATGCCCAGGCAAAACCCGAGCCGAAAGCGGCCAAGCACACCAAATCACCATCCCTTAACCGACCTTGTTCCCACGCTTGGGAAAGGGCGATAGGAATCGTGCCTGCGGTGGTGTTTCCGAGATACATGATATTGTTGAAGACTTTATCGTCAGGAAGACCGAGTTTCTGCTGGATGTACTGACTGATTCTCAGATTAGCCTGATGCGGCACCAAAAGGTCGATGTCCTCCTTAGCATATCCATTGTGCTCCAACGATTCTTTAATCACTTCCATAAAGCGGACGATCGCGTGCTTGAAAACCGTATTTCCATTCATCTTGAGAAAAAAATCACCGCGATCAACCATCTCTTGAGAGATCCGGATCTTTCCGCTCGAGCTTGGAGCGATGCAGTACAGTTCCTCGGCGAAGGAACCATCGGAGTGCAAATGCGAACTGAGAATGCCCGGTTCATCCTGTTTGACAGCACCAAGGACAACGGCTCCCGCACCATCGGCGAAGATCACAGCACTGGATCTGCCTTCGTTGCTTTTGTCGAGACCGGAGGATTGGATTTCAGCGCCGACCACCAATATCTTTTTGTACATCCCCGTTTTGATAAACTGGTCAGCCACAGAAAGCGCATATAGGAATCCTGAGCAGGCGTTTTTCACGTCCAGCGCGCCAATGCTTGGCAGTCCCAGCTCTTTCTGAAGCAAGACGCCATTGCCGGGTACAAAATAGTCGGAAGTAATGGTCGCAAAAACGATGAAGTCAATTTCCTTGGAGGATACTCCTGCGCGTTCCATTGCCATTCGGCTGGCCTTGGCCGACATATTGGTCACGGTGTCGACACCTGGAGTATACCAGCGCCGCTCATGAATTCCGGTTCGTTCGACAATCCACTCATCGTTGGTGTCCATCATTTCTGATAGTTCCTTATTGGTCACAATCCGTTCAGGGACGTAGTGGCCTGCACCGAGAATTCGAGACTTGTTCATTGTTATTTAGGTCTATGTTTTCGGGAAAATCTTTTGACTGATCATAGTGATAGTGCCTCGAATTTCCACAATAAGCTTATAATTGGTTTCTCGTTTTTGAATCTATCCGAAAAGTGTGTAGTTCCCAAACTGATCCATCGGCGAGATTTTGCGAATTATTCCTGGAGAATCATTTTGCACGGAGTTTACCAAGGAAGAAACTGTATAACTCAGCATCAATTCGGTGGGATAGGGCTTGAGTAGGTTTAGCAAGGCTTCTTCCGAAGCGTATTTGTCTAGCCAGAGTTTTTCTTGACTTCGGTTGAGAATCACCGGCATACGTTCGTGAATTTCTTCGACGACTTCATTGGGCGTGGTTGTCAAAATCAAAAACGTGTGCTGAGATTCTCCGGAGACTGTTTCGTATTCTTCCCATATTCCCGCAAATGCAAAAAGGTCATCCTCCCGAAGCGTGAATCGATAGGGGATTTTGGTCTTCTTGCCGAGTTTTTTCCATTCAAAAAAGCCATCGGCGGGAATCAGGCAGCGTCTTCTCTGGAACGAATTTTTAAAGGATATTTTTTCGTGAACAGACTCAGCTTTTGCGTTAATCAACTTCTGAGAGACCGGTTTGTTTTTTCCAAAATCCGGAGTAAGTCCCCAGTAGAAGAATGAGAAGCCTTTTGGGCTGTCTGAGGTGATCACCGGCACGAGCTGCGTTGGGGCAATATTGAACCTCGGTTTGAAGTCCGTCAGCATTTCCGCCTGGAATCGTTCTTCCAATTCATCTTTACTTTTGCTGAGGGAGTATCTTCCGCACATGGTCAGAGAGTTAAATTATTTGAGGGGAAGTTAGAGATCATGGGTTATAAATTCAACTGCCCGTTGTTCAGAGTAGTAGCTTTTTTCTCGGGAAGGCCCGGAAAAGCCGACATGACCTCCATGCTTGGGGAATTCGAAATGTATCAGATCCAGACTTTTTGCCAATTTTGTAGGGAAGCAGGCGGTGCTCAAAAAGGGATCATTCCGCGCATTCAACACCAGCGTGGGGATTTCGATGCGGTCAAGAAACTGAAGCGAGGAGTTGATCTCGTAGTATTCGGCAGCATCCTGGAATCCGTGCAGGGGACCCGTGTAGAAATCATCAAAATCCCGGAGCGTCTTAGTTTTTTGAAGCATCTTTAGGTTTAGCTCTTGAGGGAAAATCAGAGACTTGGCGACGACTTTCGCTTTGAGGGTAGTCAGGAAGCGTTTTGAATAAATGATGTTTTCTCCAGTGGAGATCTTTTTGCAAGAACTGGCTAAATCAAGAGGAACAGAGATAGTGACGGCTTTTTTGAGCTTTGAATTGCTAGACTTTTTTTCGCCAAGGTACTTCAAGGTGAGATTTGCGCCTAGACTAAATCCCAGAAGGTAGATTTCCTGATAGTTTTTTTGTCCATGGTTTACGACCGTCTCCAGATCGTAGGTAGCCCCGCTGTGATAGAAGATTGCTTTGCGGTTCAGCTCTTCCCCGCATCCCCGAAAGTTCCAGGTGAGGACATCGAAGCCTGCGAGGATGAACTTTCGAGCCATCCCGAGCATGTAGGGCCGAGTGCTGTTTCCCTCCAGACCATGGCTGATAATCACCAAACGGCGACTGCCGGACCTAAACCAATCGAGATCCAGAAAGTCTTCATCCGGGGTTTCTATCCGTTCACGCACAGGTTTTTGAATTTCTACCTTTCGGAAAAGCGCGGGGTAAATGGTTTCTAAGTGTCCGCTAAAGAGCAATTTAGACCGTTGATAGGAGCTTTCAGTAGTAAGTGGCATAGGGTAAAAAGACCTAAAACTGCTCGGAAAATACAGGTTATAAATTTGAATAAAGCGTTTTTAAAAACTATTTTTGGTCACTTTAAAAACGCACAAGCTCGAAATTACCTATGGCCGAAATAATCAGAATGCCAAAAATGAGTGACACAATGGAGGAGGGGGTGATCGCTGCATGGTTGAAAAAAGTGGGAGATACTGTCAAGCCGGGGGATATCTTGGCTGAGGTGGAAACCGACAAAGCAACCATGGAGTTGGAATCCTACGAAGAAGGTGTCCTCTTATATATTGGAGTTCAGGAGAAAGATTCCGTTCCTGTAAACGGTGTCATTGCCGTCATTGGGGAAAAAGGTGAAGACTATGAGCAGCTGCTCTCCGGGTCTGCTGCCCCCGCTGACTCTAAAAAAGAAGATTCCAAATCAGAAGATAAAGCAGCGGAACCTGAGAAATCTGAAAAAGCTGAAGCTCCCGCGGAGAAAATAGATACTTCCAGCATCAATGCGACGGTCATCACCATGCCAAAAATGAGTGATACCATGCAAGAGGGAACCATCGCCACCTGGTTGAAAAAGGTCGGCGACTCGGTGAAGTCTGGAGAAATCATCGCCGAAGTCGAGACAGATAAGGCAACCATGGAACTCGAGTCTTACGAGGACGGTGTGCTCCTACATATAGGTGTCGAGGCTGGCAACAGTGTTGCAGTCGATGGCGTCATTGCGGTGATCGGCGAAAAAGGTGCGGACTTCGAGACTTTGCTTAAAGCACAGCAGGCTGCGAGCAAGCCCACAGAACCGGCTGATACCAAAGCGGAATCTGCGCCAGAAAAGAAAACGGATACACCGGCTCCTACCGCTGCAGCGCCAGTGTCAAGTACACCAGCGCCAACTGCTGATGGAGAAAGAGTCAAAGCCTCCCCGTTGGCAAGAAAGATGGCCGAAGATAAAGGCTTGGATATCCGTCAAGTAAGTGGCTCAGGCGAAGGAGGAAGAGTCGTGAAGAAGGACATCGAAACTTTCGTGCCTTCTGCTGCCCCCGCAGCAGCTTCGACATCCGCTGCAGGTTCTGCACCTGCCGTGGGTCAGGAAAGCTTCCGTGAAGAGAAAGTCTCTCAAATGAGAAAAGTCATCGCGAAGCGATTGGCTGAAAGTAAGTTTGGTGCACCACACTTCTACCTGACCATGGAGATCAACATGGACAAGGCGATCGAAGCGAGAAAGAGCATGAACGAGATCTCTCCGGTGAAAATCTCTTTCAACGACATGGTGATCAAGGCTACTGCTTCTGCGCTTCGCCAAAATCCAAAAGTAAACTCTAGCTGGCTCGGAGACAAGATTCGCTACAACGACCATATCCACATCGGAATGGCAGTGGCTGTTGAAGACGGTCTGCTCGTACCAGTGATCCGATTTGCGGACAATCTGTCTTTGTCTCAGATTTCCAATCAGGCAAAAACACTCGGTGGCAAAGCAAAAACCAAAGAACTCCAGCCTAAGGACTGGGAAGGGAACACCTTCACGATCTCCAATTTGGGTATGTTCGGCATAGAAGATTTTACAGCCATCATCAATCCACCCGATGCGTGTATTCTGGCTGTCGGTGGCATTAAAGAAACCGTGATTGTGAAAAACGGCCAGATGCAAATCGGTAACGTAATGAAAGTGACACTTTCCTGCGATCACCGAGTGGTGGACGGAGCGGTAGGCTCTGCATTCCTGCTGACTCTCAAAGGTCTCCTTGAAGATCCCGTCAGGATCTTAATCTAATTGAAATACAACTGCCAAAAAGTCCTGCATAGTCAGGACTTTTTGCATTAGAACGGTTATTGGTAAGGAGTCGCAGAGTGACGGGGTGGCTGTATTCCTAGTCCAAAAGGAAAATCTGGAGTTTTCTCTACTACCTCAATAATTCAATCACCAAAAAAGCAATCACTTTTATTATGGAAAAAATAAAATCAACCACCGTCGTTGCCATTCGTCACAATGGTCAGGTAGTCATCGGAGCAGACGGGCAGGCGACGCTTGGAAATACAGTTGCCAAGAGCACAGTCAAAAAACTCAGAGTGCTTCAGGGTGGGAAAATTGTAACCGGCTTTGCCGGATCTACCGCAGACGCCTTTACCCTCCTCGAAAAATTCGAAGAGAAACTCGGCGCTTTTGGCAACAACATGAAACGCGCGGCTGTCGAGCTGGCCAAGGAATGGCGAACCGATCGGATGCTGAGCAAGCTGGAGGCGATGATGATCGTCGCAGACAAGGAAGATATCCTGATCATCTCTGGAAACGGTGATGTGATCGAGCCGGATATGGAGATTGCCACGATTGGTTCTGGAAGCATGTTTGCCCAATCAGCGGCCCGGGCGATGAAGAAATTTGCACCGCAGCTTTCAGCGGAAGAAATGGTCCGGGAAAGCCTCCACATCGCAGCCGACGTCTGCATCTACACCAACCACAATCTGGTGATTGAGCAGGTGAAAAACTAAAGTAGCATACGCTCCTTCTTAAAAGCCGGAATCACTCTTCGGCTTTTTTTCATTTAAAATAAACCTGAAGGCGGGATTGGGAGTTATCTAATCGTAACTGAATCAATCCTATGGAAGCAACTACTGTAAAGAAGACTACGAAGAAGGACTACCGAAAACTGATTTTGGACGGCTTTAAGAATCATGTGTTGGAGCATGGTTCGGAACCGGCCTCGGTTTTCAAATTTGCCAAAGACTTAAAGATGAAGGAGGAGGAGTTTTACACCTACTTCACTTCGTTTGAATCTATCAAATCTGCGATTTGGGTTTCGATCTATGAATCCACCCTCGAACAGATGGAAGCGCAGGAGGTTTTTAAGGAATACAGCGTGAGAGAAAAGTTTCTCAGCTTCCTTTTCACTTGGATCGAAGAATTAAAAAAAAGCAGATCCTATCTGCTCAGCCTCTATCAGGATAAAGCAAAGTCGTTTAGGTCCCTGCCTTTCGACACCAAGGAGTTTAAAGCAAGGTTTAAGGATTTTGCCGGAGAGTTGATCTTAGAGGGAAAAGAGACTCAGGAAGTTGCCAGCCGACCGGTAGTCACGGAGCGCTACGACGAAGCACTTTGGCTTCAGGTTGCTTTTGTCTTCAGATATTGGTTGGATGACCAAAGTCCGAGATTTGAAAAGACCGATGCAGCAATCGAAAAGTCCGTCAATTTGGCGTTTGACTTGATGGGGAAAAGCGCGCTCGATTCTTTTTTAGACTTTGCCAAATTTCTTTATCAAACTAAATAACCATGGCCAGCGATCTAAAAGAACAGGAATCGATTCCGGTTTCCAAAGTACAGCGAGCTGCCAAATTCATCTCAACGGGTGCTAAGGTCGGTGGGAACTATGTGAAGCATTACGCCAAGAAGATGGTCAATCCATCGATGGATAAAGAGGAGCTTCATTCCAACAACGCAACAGATATCTATAAATCATTGAGCGAGCTCAAAGGATCTGCCTTGAAAGTGGCGCAGATGATGTCCATGGACAAAAACCTACTTCCTAGGGCCTACCAGGATAAGTTTACGATGGCGCAGTATTCAGCGCCGCCTTTGTCGTATCCTTTGGTGGTGAAGACCTTTCAAAAATATTTTGGTAAATCTCCGGAAGGCGTTTTTGAAACCTTTACCAGATCAGCGGTCAATGCGGCATCCATCGGTCAGGTGCATCAGGCGACCAAAGACGGAAAGACTTTCGCAGTGAAAATCCAGTATCCCGGCGTGGCGGATTCTGTGAGTTCTGATCTAAAACTGGTTCGGCCTTTTGCCCTTCGACTCCTCAATATGAATGAAAAGGAACTGGATCATTACATGGAAGAGGTGGAGGAGCGTTTGTTGGAAGAGACTGATTACCTCCTCGAAGTACAGCGCTCCCGTGAGATTTCTGAAGCTTGTGCGCATATTCCCAACCTCAAATTCCCGGCTTACTTCGAAGAGTTTAGCTCAGATCGGGTGATTACCATGGACTGGATTTCAGGAAAACACATCAAGGAATGGATGGAAACAATTCCTAGTCAGCAAGCCAAAAATCAGGTGGGGCAGGCGCTTTGGGATTTTTATCACCATCAGGTTCACAATCTGAAGCAGGTTCATGCCGATCCTCATCCGGGGAATTTCATCATTGAAAAGGACGATACCTTGGGGATTATTGATTTTGGATGTGTTAAAGTCATTCCGGAGGATTTTTATCAAGGCTATTTTCCTTTGATGAAAAAAGGTATGGTTCTGAAGGAAGAGGAGCTGCATCAAACCTTCTATGCGCTTGATTTTATTTCGGATAAAGATTCGGAGGAAGAGAAAGTATACTTCAAAGGAGTGTTTAAGGAGATGATTTCCTTACTGGGGAAGCCGTTTCATGTGGATCGGTTTGATTTTGCCGATGATTCGTATTTTGAGCAGATTTTTCAGTTGGGCGATCGCATCTCCAATGACAAGATGTTTAAAAAGTCCCGACAGGCGAGGGGATCACGCCATGGGCTATATATCAATCGGACCTACTTCGGACTCTACAATTTGCTCAATCAGCTTCAGGCTGAGGTGGATACCACTAAACCGCAATGGTTAAAATAAAAATGGGAGGCGATTGCCTCCCTTTGTGCTTTTACTTCGAATAGGTCACCCTGTAAATGCAATTGGCCATGTCATCTGATATTAGCAGACTCCCGTCGGGCAATTCTTGCACGTCAACTGGCCTTCCCCATACATCCTGACTGGCATCGTCCAGCCAACCGGTGGCGAATTTTTCCTGACCGGTTACTTTTCCAGAAGCGTCTATTTTTGCCATCACGACTTCATAGCCCACTTTTTTGCTTCGGTTCCAACTGCCGTGTTTTGCGATGATCGCATTGTTTTTAAAGGACTCGGGGAACATGCTGCCAACGTAAAATCTCATTCCCAAAGGCGCATTGTGCGGGCCGAGTTTCGCCGCAGGTGCTACATAATCTGAGGCATCTTTTCCTTTGGAACCGAACTCAGGATCCTTGACAGTTCCTGCATGCCAATAAGGATAGCCAAAGTGTTGTCCTGCGGATGTTACGTGATTTAGTTCGCAATCCGGCGTGTCGTCGCCGAGCATGTCGCGACCATTGTCGGTAAACCACAATTCTTTGGTGACCGGATGCCAGTCAAAGCCAACGGAATTTCGGACTCCGTGCGCATAGATTTCAGGTTTTGTTCCCGGCTTGCTGACGTCCAGTCTGGTTATGCTGGCAAATACGGGGTTTTCGCTTTCGCAGATATTACACGGAGCACCGACGGGCACGTAGAGCATTCCGTCCGGGCCGAAAGCGATGAATTTCCACCCGTGGTGACGCTCTTCTGGATAGCCGTCAAAAACGACTTCGAACTTCGGATTGGCCAAGTTGTTTTCGATGTCTTTGAATCGAATGATTCGGCTGACTTCAGCCACATACAGATTGCCGTCTTTGATTGCCACCCCATTGGGCATATTGAGTTCTTCGGCGAGGATGAATTTCGAGTCTGCTTTGCCGTCTGCATTTTCATCAACCAACGCGTAAACAGAGCCTTCTTGGCGGCTCCCCACGAAAACAACTCCATTGTCTGAGATGGCCATTGACCGGGCATTTGGGACATCTGCCGCCCAAACGTCGATCTTGAATCCGGGCTGAAGTTTGATCTGGTCTAAGTTGACATCGGCTTTTGCGTCTCGAATGTCCAGTTTATTGTTGCCATCTGTGGCCGAAATTTTTCCCTGGCAATTTGCATTCAGACAAAGGATGCCTATACAAAGACTCAGGAGAATTGGTTTTACGAGATTCATGGGTTGTTTCATTTTTACTCAAATAAGCTAATCAAATAGAGATTGTTTTCCGAGCAGAGGCGGTATAAACGCGGCTTTGGTTATTTTTGCGCCATGCTTTCGATTAACAATCTCTCTTACTTCATCGGCGGTCGCCCGCTTTACGAAAATGCCAACCTCCACATCAAGCCAAAAGACAAGATTGGGCTTGTAGGTCAAAATGGAACCGGAAAATCCACTTTGCTCAAGATCATCCACGGAGACTACCAGGCGACGACAGGTGAAGTTCAAAAAGCAAAAGACTGTACCATCGGATTTTTGAATCAGGATTTGCTTTCCTATCAATCTGACGAGAGTATCTTGAACGTGGCTCTCGCGGCATTCAAAGAGACGTTGGCACTGCAAGATGAGATAGATAAAGTACTGAAGTTGATGGAAACTGACTATTCGGACGAAATCATCAACAAGCTCGCATTTCTACAGGATCGCTTCGAAAGCAATGAAGGCTACACGATCAAGGCGAAAGCTGAAGAAGTGTTGGAGGGAATCGGTTTTCAGACCAAGGATTTAAGCAAACCTCTCCGGCAGTTTTCGGGAGGATGGAGGATGCGGGTGATGCTCGCGAAGCTTCTTTTGGAGAAACCATCCCTGCTTATGCTGGATGAACCTACCAACCACTTGGATTTGCCCTCCATTCAGTGGGTGGAAAACTACCTCAAAAATTACGAGGGTGCAGTGGTCGTTGTTTCCCACGATCAGACCTTTTTGGATAATTGCATTAGCACGACCGTCGAAGTGGCCAATCAGACGCTTACTTCCTATCCGGGCAACTACTCCTTCTATAAGGAAGAGAAAAAAATCCGAATGGAACTCCAGAATAACGCCTATGAGAATCAGCAGCAGATGATCAAGCAAACTGAAAAATTTATTGAGCGCTTCCGGGCCAAAGCGACCAAATCCAATCAGGTTCAATCGAGAATTAAAGCTCTTGATAGATTGGACAGAGTCAATGAAGTAGTCAACGACGAAGCGTTTGTAAACTTCAAGTTTAAATTTTCGCAGAAGTCGGGACGCGATGTTGTGGTCTTGGATCACGTGTCCAAATCCTATGGAGATCTGGTGATCTTGAAGAATACGACTGCGCGGATCGAACGAGGAGATAAGATCGCCTTAATCGGTGCGAATGGAAAAGGGAAGTCAACTTTGCTTCGCATCATCGCCGGCCCCGAGCAGACCAGCGGAACTAGAACGGAAGGACACAATGTGATCAAAGCATTTTTTGCGCAGCACCAGCTGGAAGCGCTGACTTTAGACAACGAGATCATGCAGGAAATGTCCCAAGCTGGAAGTAAAAAGTCCGAGATGGAGCTTCGTGGTGTTTTGGGATGCTTTCTTTTCTCCAATGAAGAAGTCTTCAAAAAGATCAAAGTGCTCTCCGGAGGTGAAAAATCCCGGGTTGCGTTGGCAAAAACGCTGATCTCTGAGGCGAATTTTCTCCTGCTGGATGAACCGACAAACCACTTGGATTTTCAGTCGGTCAATATCCTGATTCAGGCTTTGCAACAGTACGAAGGGACATTTATTACTGTCTCTCACGACCGTCATTTTATCAAGGGTGTCGCGAATAAGATTTGGTACATCGAAGATCACGAGATCAAGGAGTATCCGGGAACTTACGATGAATATGAATTCTGGCGAAGCCAACAGATCGAAGTAAAAGCAGCTCCTGCAGCAGAGAAAGTAGAGAAAAAACCTCAGCCAGTTGTGCAGAAAAACACTCCTGAGGCGCAGCAGGCGAAGCGGGATCTGAAGAAGCTTGAAGAGCAACTTCAGAAAATCGAAAAGGAGATTGAATCTCTTGATCTGCTAAAGACAGAAACAGAAGTGAAAATGGCCGATCCTGAGATGTATGAAGATGAAGCGAAAGCTCAAAAGGTGCAGGAAGGCTATCAACGAATCCAGAAAAGCCTGGACGATGCCAATGCCCATTGGGAGCAACTCGTCGATCAGATCTCATCACTGCAGGAATTGGCCGGCTAATTGGAGGGAATTGGACTAAATTCTTTACTTTGAACCCATGTCCAAAAAGCTCTCTTTTCTTCTTTTTCTTCTGATTTTGTGCGGTGCAGATACACTGTTTTCTCAGGAATTAGAGGATAAAGTCTACTCAGAACACATCCAATCGGTAAGGCTATTTCCTATGGGATTGCAGCAGGAAAGCCAACTGGATGCTCCTGTGATAGCCATCACTGATTCCAGACCTTTGGTGTTACTCTTTGATGACATCGCCTACGACCCGGAGCAATACTCGGTCAAGCTTATCCATTGCGATGCAAACTGGAAGAAGTCTGCACTGCGAGATAACGATTTTTCCGTGTCGTTTAACGAATACAATATTCAGGAGTATAGCTATTCAATCGATACCCGTATCCCATATATACACTATACTTTTCCTGTACCTAGAGTTACCAAATCCGGAAACTATGTCTTGAAAGTCTATCGTAACCGAAATGAAAACGAGGTGATTCTGACCCGACGATTCATGGTGTATGAGGAGCTGTTTACGGTAGGTGCGGCTATAGTTCCTCCGACTGAGACCGAAGACCGCCGAGCACTTCAGCAGATCAACGTGGTGGTAAATTACTCCAAAATCGATCTCTCAGATCCCACAACACAGGTGAAGGTGCTACTCCGACAGAATCAACGCTGGGATAACGCCAAGCTCTTGGTGAAGCCGACCTTCCTCAATCAGAATTCGAAAAGTATCCGCTATGAACCCTTCGATGGATCGAGTACGTTTCGTGCCGGAAATGAATTTCGGTTTGTCGACCTCAGGTTCATACGGGCAACCGGCGTAAATGTCGCCGAAGTAATCGTGGAGGAGACAGTCATCCTTGCCAACGCCCTCGCGGAAAAACCCAGACCCGGCGGAGTGTATTCTCAGTATCTTGATCTGAATGGGCAGTACATGGTGTATACCAATGATCGGCCAGGAGGCAATCCAGAAGTCGAAAGTGAATACATGTACACAACCTTCTATCTGGAAGCTGATCCGGGACGGAATATCCTAATGCTGGGAGCCTTGACAGCATGGGGGAATAGGCCTGAGGCTAAGATGACCTATGATCCGAAGACAGGTCACTATAGTACATCGCTTCTACTGAAGCAAGGCTGGTACGATTACCAGTATGGTTTCGCGACTGCAGACGGATATGATTCAGACCCCATCGAGGGAAGCTTTTTTGAAACTGAAAATGAATACGAGGTATTGGTCTACTATCGGGCTTTGGGCTCTCGATATGATCAGCTGGTCGGATACGTGTATTTACATCCTAACAGGAGAAGGCTATAAAAGGAAAAATCCTCTCGATTTGAGAGGATTTTGATCTTATTGTTCTTCCTGTGGTGGTTGCTCGTTTTCGCCTTCTTCGTTGGTTGGTGCGACATTCTGTCTTACCCGCTCAGTCGGCTTGTAGGGAACAAACCCCTCACGTTTAAACTTGTACGTCGTGGTTCGAGTGCCAGAGGCATGATTTGCCAAATCGAGCATTCCAAATCCTTTGTGGGTGAACGCACCAAGACCGCATTTGAACACGAAATCCTGTACTTCCGGAGCAGCATAGAGAGTGAATGGCAAGGTATAGCCTCTCACCTCGTACTTCACGTCCATGTCATACACTGCGTAGATTCTGGCGAATTTCTTCTGTTGATCCTTCAGTTTGTTGACATAGACCATGTCAGGAACGACTTGGAACTTGAAGAAAGATTCCATCTGCTCGGGCGTGTACCACCCCGATTTTTCCATCCGGGTTAGGGTAGATTCATAGAGCAAATCAGAAAACTCATCGCTGTCTGGATTGATGAATCGTTTGCCCGCTTCCTCGTTGAAAGCAGGAGTGATCAGTACAAGCGGGGAGATACACACGAACTTGTTGTTGGTCTCCAGCGTAGGCTCGGACTCCAATTCAGTGTATTCCGGAGACAGGATCAGGTTGCCGAGTTCGATCTTTGGCGTAGCAAAAACCTGCTCGAGCAAATAATCCATGAAGTCCTCGCTCTGTGAAGAAAGGACAAGCGTCACCAAGCTGGAATAATAATGCAAACCACTTCTACTTACTTTTGTCTGACCTTTTAGGCCCGAAAAATTAAAATAGTTGTAGTTGAAGAATTCTTCTCTTCCCCCTTTTACAATTAACCCCTTGAGGAATTGCGCCAGGATGTACTGATGATGAAAAGGCAAATAGGAGCCTTTGTTTTTAAGTGAAAATATAAGTCTAACTCTCACGGTGATTTAAAAATAAAATGAGACAAATGGTGAATAAAATACTTACGTGTTGGGGTGTATAAGCAAGGGTCAAAAGTACAAATAAAATTCAAAAAATGTCAAACGTTGAATCTAAAATGCATGATGTCACCGTCCTGTACTGTATATTCTTTACCTTCAATTGCAATTTTCCCATTTTCACGGCAACCTGCTTCTGTTTTGAATTGGGTATAATCCTTGAGTTTGATTACCTCTGCTTTGATAAAGCCTCTTTCAAAATCGGTGTGGATTACACCAGCTGCCTGCGGTGCTTTCCATCCTCTTTTGATCGTCCAAGCACGAACTTCTTGAACTCCAGCCGTAAAATAAGTAATTAAATCGAGTAAAGTATAAGCGCCGGAAATCAATCTGTTCATGCCGCTTTCTTCCAGGCCATACTCAGACAAAAACATCGCAATCTCGTCTCCATCTTCAAACTCAGCGATCTGGGATTCCAATGCGGCGCAAAGTAAGATTACTTCCGCATTTTCTTCCTTCACTTTGTCTTTCAGCTGGTCGACGAACTTGTTTCCAGTCAGGATGCTGGCTTCGTCCACATTGGCTACGTACAATACCGGTTTGATCGTCAACAGGTGCAGATCTCTTACCGCTTCCAGTTCTTCTTTGTCAACTTCGATCGCACGGGCATTCAGTCCTGACACCAGTCCTTGCTTGAATCGGTTGAGAATCTCGAGTTCCACCCTGGCTTTGGCATCGCCAGCTTTGGCAATCTTCTCAGTTCGTTGAATCTTCTTTTCCACTGATTCCAGATCCTTCAACTGAAGCTCGGTATCGATCACTTCCTTGTCAAAGACCGGGTCAACACCACCGGCTACGTGCACAATGTTGTCATCCTCAAAGCATCGAATGACATGGATGATGGCATTTACTTCCCGGATGTTTGCCAGGAATTTGTTTCCCAGACCTTCTCCCTTGGAAGCACCCTTCACTAATCCCGCAATATCCACAAACTCGATGATCGTCGGCACCACCCGCTGCGGATTGACTAAGCCTTCCAAGACCTGAAGTCTTTTGTCGGGAACGGAAACTACCCCTACGTTGGGTTCGATGGTACAGAAGGGAAAGTTAGCTGCTTCAGCTTTAGCGCTGGAAAGCGCATTAAACAAGGTAGACTTTCCCACATTAGGAAGTCCAACAATGCCACATTGTAATGCCATTAATTCGTTGCTTTAATTTTAAAGATTCTATAGGCCTTGTACCCTTCGTAGAACTCCATCACGGAGACTCTGAAGATGGTATAAACCGGAATCGCGAAGATCATCCCCACAATGCCGGCTATTTTTGCCCCGGCAAAGATAATAACAAATATCTCAAGGGGATGCGCCTTCACGGACTTGGAGAAAATCATTGGCTGAAGTATCACATTGTCAGTGAGTTGAACGACCGCAAAAATAGACATTATCTTGATGAGAAAGTAGGTGTACTCGGCGTCGCTGGCAAAGGTTCCGGTAGAGATACCTACGATGATGCCAAATGCTGCACCCAAGATCGGTCCGGCGTAGGGAATGAGATTGGCAACTGCCGCAAACAAAGCAATAGTAAGCGCATAGTCGACTCCTGCAAAGGTCAGGCCCAAGCTAGCTATCGAAAAGATAAATAGCATCTGGATCAAAAGTCCAAAGAGGTAGTTGGAAAGTAACTTTTCAACTTTGGTAAATGTGGCTACTGATAGCTCAAAATAGGCATTGGGAATGAGATTTAGGAGATTTCTTCGGAGTAGCCCATTTTCCAAAAGGAGAAAAAAAGTAATAAAGCCAACCGCCATCGTTCCAATCAGCAAACTGCTGGTCACATCGACCAGACCGCTGATAAACCCACCAAAGTCGAAGGTTTTGATAAAAGAAATGACTGAACTCTTCACTTCTTCGAAAAGAGAACCTGGCTTGTTTTCCAACAGCTGATAGCGAAAAAGTACCCGCTCGATACGTTCAATAGGTTCCTGAACCTGAAGGTAGATTCCCTCCAAATCCATCTCTGATAGGATGATCAGTTGATTGTTTATCAGGGGCAAAAACAGCAAACTCAAGAGAAAAAGCAACAAAATGATGGACGCATACGAGATAAGGATTGCCATCCACCTCGGGATGTGCTGCTTGACCAGATGAAAGTCGTTTAATCGATTGGTCAGCGGTCGGAGGAGTGCCGCAATGATCAACGACAGGATCATGTAGAGCGTGATATTGGAGAAATACCAACCAAACAATAGAAATACTCCGATGAAAAGAACGAGGTAAATAAAAAACCGCTGCATAAAACAAAATAAGAGGAGACACCTGCCTCCTCAAATATACTTTAATCAATTGCGGATAAGCAACTGCTTACCTTGGAGGATTTTACTCCCACTTCAGTTCGTCGTTGACTTCGTTTTCTGTATCCTCTTGTTCAAACTGTGCGAAATCAACCTCAGGCATCAAATCGTTCTTAACGTGATCCACCGCTTCATTCAGGGCGTTTGCAAATTTGAAGAAGTCTTCTTTGTAGAGGAATATTTTATGCTTCTCGTAGGTGAAGCTGTCGCCGTTCACTCTTCGTTTACTTTCCGTGATGGTGATATAGAAGTCATTGGCACGGGTTGACTTGACGTCAAAAAAATAGGTTCGTTTTCCTGCTTTTACTTTTTTGGAGAAAATTTCTTCTCTGTCATATCCTCTATTATCTTCCACAGCACTTCTGAATTTAGGTTTGGGGTTGTATTTATCAGCGACCTAAGATAAAACAAAAAGCTAAATAGAAATCACAGTTCCCAGCTACTTTTTTTAGAAACTTGCTAATGAACAGAAGCAAAGAGATTAAAATCAGCAACGAACGGAAGGTGTTAAATAAAAAAAGTGGCCTGCGCCACTCTTATTCTCCGTGCATGAATGCCTTCTTGGCAAGCAGTTCGTCTTCAGTTTCTGGATGATCCGGATCGTCGACACAGCAGTCGACAGGACACACGGCAGCACATTGAGGCTCTTCATGAAATCCGTTGCATTCGGTGCATTTTGCCGTCACGATGTAGTAAAACTCATCTGACACAGGCTCTTGCTTTTCGGTGGCCGATACGACAGAGCCATCTTCTAGGGTCACTTCATTCAATTTGGTGCCACCGGCCCAAGTCCATTCGACACCACCTTCGTAAATCGCTGTATTTGGACATTCAGGTTCGCATGCACCGCAATTGATGCATTCGTCTGTGATCATTATTGCCATGGTTCAATCTATTTGAAGGTCAAAAGTACAATCTGATAAGCTCCAAGGCAATAAAAAGTTGTCATACTAATTAATTTAATTTTATTCTAAGCTAGCCCGTTTTGGTACCTTTGCGGCATGACAGCAAGATTATCGCCTCAGGACAGGATTACAGTTTTTATTCAGCTGGGCAAACTGATAGGGAATCTCGACCCTGCGGAGAAAGAGGAAGTTTTTCGTAGAGCACACAATCAGAATAGCTGGTTTACTTCAGTCTCTATGGAGTCCGCACTAGTCGGCCTTGTAGAGCTCTTGGAACCCAATAATTTATTTAAGTGGTTGGAAATCTATGATTTACAAAAAGTTTTCCCGCCAAGGAGAGTTGGAATTCTTATGGCTGGAAATATTCCCGGGGTGGGCTTTCATGACCTGATGTGTGTGCTGATTT
Organism: Algoriphagus jejuensis; assembly: GCF_039523455.1. Classification (NCBI taxonomy): domain Bacteria; kingdom Pseudomonadati; phylum Bacteroidota; class Cytophagia; order Cytophagales; family Cyclobacteriaceae; genus Algoriphagus; species Algoriphagus jejuensis. Next base: position 132,634 of record NZ_BAAAFI010000048.1, read on the forward strand.
CCGGTAATATTGCCGTTGCGAAGCTGAGTTCATCGGATGCATTTTTTATCAGATGGCTCATCGATAAAATTATCCAGCTGGAACCGGCTTTTGAAGAACTGATCCAAATCGAGGAAATGTTGAAAGGGATGGATGCCTACATCGCGACAGGAAGTGATAACTCTGCTAGGTATTTTAACTATTATTTCGGCAAGTACCCAAGCATCATTCGGGCCAATCGAACGTCAGTTGCAGTGTTGAATGGGGGGGAATCTGATGCCCAGCTTGAGCAGCTTGGCCTGGATATTTTTCTCTATTTTGGCTTGGGCTGCAGAAATGTATCCAAGGTTTTTTTGAAAAATACAGCCCAACTTCAGCAGCTTTTGCGGGTTTTGGATGGGTTTGATTGGGTCGCCCAAAACCACAAATACCTCAACAACTATGAGTACAATAAGTCCATCTACCTGGTCAATCGCGATCCCCACCTGGACAACGGTTTTTTAATCCTCAAAGAAAGCAGCGAGTTGGTTTCTCCGATAGCGGTGCTATTTTATGAAATCTATGATGATGAGGAAGGTCTTAAATCGAAGCTGCATGCCTTGGCTTCCAAGATCCAAGTGACCGTGGGTGATCCGAAGGTTGTACCCGGTTCGATTGGATTTGGTAAGGCTCAGTATCCCAAGCCTTGGGATTATGCTGACCGGGTGGACACGATGAAATTTCTGCTGGAATTGAATTAAGAGATCAGCACGGTTTGTTTTGCCTTCGGGATGGTGACGCAGAATCGCGTTCCTTCGCCCAAGGCAGATTCGATTGTCAGCGTTCCTCCGCTTTTCATAATGTATTCCCTTACAAGTAATAATCCCAAACCGGTTCCGCTTTCGTTGGATTGGCCTCTGGTGGTAAACGAGATTCCTGCATTGAGTTTCTGTAGGTTTTCTTCAGAGATGCCGATTCCGAAATCCTGGACACAAAGCTTAAGCCTTTTTTCCAACTCCTCGCACGTTATCAACACTTTGGAATGGGGACTGGAAAATTTGATGGCGTTGGAGATCAGGTTTCTTATGATCAGCTCCAGCATGTTTTTGTCTGCATTGGCTCGAAGGTTTTCAAATCCCTGTAGTTCCAATGAGATAGACTTTTTCAGCGCGATCCGATCAAGTAGGTTTTTTTGGCTATTGATCAGTTTGTTTAGATCCAAGTCTTGGGGCTGAACATGCTCTCCCCGAAGCTGTGAACTGGTCCACGCCAGTAGATTTTCCAAAAGTATGGCTACGTGTTCCATGTTTTTGGAGATTTCGGGCAGCATTTCCAAAAACTCCTGCTCGGTAACAATTCCATTTTCGGTTAGGTGAATCAGCTCCTTGACCCCAAAAACGGGCCCTTTGAGGTCATGCGAGATGATGCTGAAAAACTTGTCTTTCAGGTCGTTTAACTGCTGGAGTTCTAAAGTTTGTTTCTTGAGTTGCTCGTTTGTTCTGACCTGGGTGGTGATGTTTTCAAAAAGCAACAGAACTCCTGTGGTGATTACATTGGCTTCTGATATAGGGACCGCCTCTACCTTTACCTCCCAGACATCCCCTTCAATTTCTAACTGGCAGTGCAGGAATTCGTGTTCCTGTTTCTGGAGCAGTTCCAGGATTTCGGGTTTTGATGCAAAGATTTGTTTGGCTGAGGATGCGATTTTGAGGTCGTTGGAATCTTTCCAGAAATTTCTCGCAGCCGAGTTGAAGTCGACGATTTTGCCCCGATGATCGAAGATAATCGCTCCTCGAGTCATGACCTCCAAGATTTTTTCTCTAGCTATCGGCTTTAGATTAAATAGGTTGAACCGCAGGATTGCTGCCGAGATCAATATATAAGTCAGCAAAAAAGCATATGGGGTCATATCCAGCCCATCAAAGGGCTGAAACCAGGAAATTTGGTAGATAATATTGACAGCCAGTGGAAACATGCCACCGAAGATCAACAAGCGTGTCTGCCATTTGAAGTGGGAGTTTGCATATTGGAATCTCTTCCACAATAGAAACGTGCCCAAGAGATAGAAAAAGTAGCAATAAATAACCAACACCGGGTACCAGACGCCCTTTTCGATGCCGAGGACAGGGAATGGGCCACTGGTGATAAGCCAATTGCTTCTGTAATGCAGGTGATGGGACGCATTGGTCAATACAATCAGATAGGTGACAATAGGCAAAATAAAGATGCTGGGATAAATCCAGGCTTTTCTTTTTGTGTCAATTCCAGTGTATTTCAGCGAAAATACCAGCCAACCCGCAGGCGCCAACGTCAGTCCTATATACTCGAACCTACCCCAGAACAGCATGTCTTCGACGGTCTGTACGGTCAGCTCTACTCCGTAAAAAAGTCCCCAAATAGAAATAGACAGCATGGTAAATGCGATCCACCTCACCGAGTCGTCCAATCTCAGGCCGATATATAGGGAAAGGCCCCCAACCAATAGACTTGATAGGATCAGGGTCAGTGCGTATGGATTCAATATAAATTCCATTAAACTAAAATCTGGAGACAGCTATTTTTCGGGTTTCGAAGCGTTTATGGGTCAATAATAAACGAATAAATTAAATTTAAAAATACGTTATTAATCCATTTTGTAAAAATCCTTCCATGATATGTTTCGGAGATATTGATCCTCAGTCATTTGTCAAGACGCCGATCGACCAAAACAAATGCTGAGGAACACTGATTTTTTTGACAGGTTTGCCTATGTAGAGTTCACTATTCACTGTGATTTTTTTCCTGGAAGTAAAAAATACCCAATACAGGGTATTTTTATGACGTATTCTAACCTTATTTTTGATCAAATTTCAGTGCGCTATGATAATTCAGACTTCTATATGTGATTTTTTGATAGAAGAGAACGAGGGCAAGTGGGGCAGCGTATTCATCTATTCAGAGGTGTTAGAGGAGATTCAGCGACTTTTTGGTTCGTCAGAGGTCGAGTTGACTACACGCGACGAGTGGAAATACAGAGTGTCGATCTGCAAGCAGGATTTGGCAAATGCCCTGATTTTGATGGTTAAAGAAGTTAATTACCCTAGTTTTTCGCAAGTGAGATTGCATCCAGCCTAGAATTGGACGGGCGACTCACTCAGGTTTTCAAAAACCTTGGTTATTTCCTAAACCGCTTTTAAGGCAGTTTTTGGATTGAAAAGCATTTTTTATTTTAAGACCTCCATTTTAATGGTGGTTGTGGAATAGTGTGTTGATTTTCACTGAAAATTGCGACTAGTTTTAGACAGTACCATTTTTTTTACATTAAAATTTTTTGTGAAATTTGGAAATTCACCCTGTGATTCCCGTCTAGCGTTTTGATTAGTACTAAATCTCTTGAGAATCTGATTCCGGGTTTCTTGATGGAGTCCGATCTTTTCCACCTTGTTATACTTAGTGTTGAGGGTAAGGTATTAAAGCACAACCGGTGTTTTGCTGAGCTCAATCCAAAGGTGACAGGCACCGATTTTTGTGATTTTTTGACTACTGCGTCCACAGCGGATTTCATTTATTCACTAGAGTCGGTGTTAAGCGCTCCTAAATTGACGCAGCATTTGATGCTCAACCATCCGGCATCGGACGGCGAAAAACAAGCCAGAGTTTGGTGGGGATTCTCTGTCGTGACTGATCTGGAAATGGATCTGTCCGGGGTAATTGGGTTCGGAGTAGAATTGCAGCATTTGGAGCAGAAGCTGCCTTGGACCAATCTGATAAATGTCTTGGGGTTCGGAGAGATTATCTTGGATAGAAAGTTTAAAGTGACCGCCATACCTGAGGGATATCAGTTGTGTTTGGTACCGAGGAAAACACCCGCTCAAGTTCAAGAGAGTAGGGCATTAATTCCCGAAAACGTATTTTCTGCTTTACCGGGAGCAGTATTCGTTTTGGACAAAGCAGGGAAGCTGTGCCAGCAAAATGAGGCGGCGAAGACCTTGGGGCGTATCTGGAAGGGACGAGCCTACTCCGAAGGGTTTTCCCTGACTTTTCCCACTCAACCCAATCGCTTTTCAAAACTCTTAAGGGCGATTGAAGATGCAAAAAAGGGATTGGGAAGTGACTTGGAGCTCAAGCTGTTGAAGCCCAGTCGGGTATTTGAGTATTGGAGTGCGTCCGTTAGGCCCTTGCCAGAGGGCGCTGGATCCTCATCGGGTATTTTGATTCAGGTCTTTGATGTGAGCGAGGTCAAATCGCAGGTTTTCAAGACTAGCCGCGAAAATGAGCGTCTGAGAGATTTGGCATTAAGCCCCTCTCATATTTTAAGAGGGCCACTTTCATCCATAATTGGCCTACTGGATTTGATCGACGCCAAGCAGTTGGACGAAGAAAATCAGAACTTGTTCGGTTACCTCAAGCCGTTGACAAAAGAGTTAGATCGCACGATTCGACAACACGCAAAAAAAATGAGCACCTTCGAATGAGGCACTCATTTTTATTTTAGGATTTTAAGTCCGACGGCATCCAAGCCCGGTAGATGCTCTTGCCTCATGTATTGAATAAACCGCACTTCGCTCGTTTGCTCAGAAAGCTCAAAGGGAAGGGTATCGTATCTTGTGAAGGTGTTACCAAATCCGCTGCCCATCGGCTGTCCCGACTTAGAATTGAAGAGGGGGACATTGATCAATACATTGTCCAAAACCATGCCTGTGGTATCGCTGCTGATCACCCGGATATAGCAATTGGAAAAGGGGTACTCTTCGCTGTATTTAATGCCGATGAGTTTCTGTCCGGTCTTTTCAGTCATTTCATTCAACATAAAAACTGCGGTGTCTTTCTCATGCCATGAATGGGAATCAAAGGCATAGAATTCCTCGAATACCCGATCTCCCGAACAGGAAAAACTCAGAGCCAAGAAAAGGATCCCTATCAAACCCCTCCATTTAGTCATTTCCGCCGTTGTTTGGCCCCTGGTTTCTCCTAGGGGGAAATCTTCGTTTATTGTCAGTCTTGTTCTCGTTAGGCTGGCTTGCTTTAGTTTCAGATTTAGGGGCAGCGGGCTGGTTTGTCTTTCGTTCCGGCTTTGACGCAGCAGGTTGGTTTTCAGGTTTGGGCCCAGATTTTTGATTTTGCGCTGGTCTAGGACGATTCCTGCTTTTGTTTCTGCGTTTTTTGGCATCGTTGCCCTCTCTCGCTTCCGGTCTTGCCGGAACCTGATCATCCCGAGTTTTTGGAGGAGTATTGGCCGGGGGCTGGTTCTGTCTGTTTTGAGGACGTTGGCCTTGAGGTCGAGGTCCTTGGGATCTTGGAGAAGCAGACTTTGGCTGCTGGGCAGCTGATCTGGGAGTCGCATCTGATGCCTGTGAATCGCCCGATGGCCGATTCCTTGGTTTTTTCTTCTTTTTGTTTTTGGCAAACTTTTTATCCAAAAGCTCAAGTTCTCTCGTAGACTGTGCGGCCAGATCTTCAAGGTCAGTTGATTTGTCCACTTGCAAATTGAATACCTTGATCCCTTGCTCGTTCAGGGTTTGGATCTCCCGCACTCGCTCGCAAGTGATGCTGTGCCAGTCGTTATCGTGATTGTAGCTGAACCACATCAGCTTACGAAAGATGTCCGTCTTCTGAAGTTTTGCTGGCCCCGACTCGGTCTGGAGCGGTTTTTCGACCTGGGGGATGTCCTTAATGGCATCCATGTAGGTGTCTAGCTCATAGTTGAGACAGCACTTCAGGCGTCCGCATTGTCCGCTGAGTTTGCCTGGATTCAGAGAGAGATTTTGATATCTGGCCGCCGAGGTGGTCACGTTTTTGAAATCTACCAGCCAAGTAGAGCAACACAGCTCACGTCCGCAGACACCGATGCCACCTAGTCTTCCTGCTTCTTGACGAAGCGATATTTGGCGCATTTCTACACGAATCTTAAACTCCCCAGCCAGGGCCTTGATGAGCTCACGGAAGTCGACCCGATCTTCGGCAGAGTAATAGAATGTTGCTTTCGAGTTGTCGGATTGGTATTCGACGTCAGACATTTTCATCTGAAGGCGATATTCATCTACGATTTGCTTGCAGCGGTAGAGTGTTGGGATTTCCCGGTTTCGGGCTTCTTCCCACTTCTCCATGTCTTTTTGAGTCGCTACGCGATAGATTCGGGTAATGTTGTCATCGTCTCGAACCTTACGCTTTTGCATTTGCAGGCGAACCAATTCCCCCTGAAGGGATACATACCCGATGTGATGCCCGTTTGGGACATCAACCACGACAGGGTCACCAGTGTGGAGGGTTAAGTAGTCGACATTTCGGAAATATTCTTTCCTACCCCCTTTGAATTTTACTTCTACGATGTCAAAATTGTCGACCTGAGGAATTCCCATGTGGGAGAGCCAGTCGAAGGAGTTCATTTTATTGCAATCGCTCGTGCCGCAGCTGCCGTTGCTTTGGCAGCCTCCGGTACCTCCTGAGGAGGTGGAGCAGGTAGTACATCCAGCCATAATATATATGCAGGGCTTTCGCCTCGTTTAGTCTGTTGGGTTTAGTTCGTCAAATTCAGGATATCCTGACCGATATCCCGGCGGTAGTAAGCTTTGTTCCAGCTTATTTTTTCAACCGTTGCAAAAGCATTGTCTACTGCGTCCTGCAGCTCTTTGCCAAATCCTGTCACTGCGATCACTCGGCCTCCTTGATTGACAATCTCACCGGCGGAGTTCTGCACAGTCCCGGCGTGAAAAATTACGCTGTTTTCTGCCGAGGAAGGCAACGAAATCGGAAAGCCTTTGTCATAGGATCCGGGATATCCACCGCTGACCATGACTACAGTGGTGGCATATTCCGGGGAAATCTTCAGCTGATATTCGGCAAGTGTGCCCGTGGCGATACCATTGAGAAGGCCGAGGAAGTCACTTTGAATCCGAGGTAGCACGGCCTCAGTTTCAGGATCGCCCATTCGGACGTTGTATTCGATCACGGAGGGATCACCGTCCTTATTCATCAAGCCGATGAAGAGGAATCCTTTGTAGTCGATATTGTCTTTTTCCAATCCGGCAATGGTTGGCTTTACGATTCGCTCTTCGACCTTTTGAATGAATGCATGGTCTGCGAAAACTACAGGACTCACAGCGCCCATTCCACCGGTATTAAGTCCCGTGTCACCTTCTCCGATACGTTTATAATCTTTTGCCTCCGGCAAAATCTTGTAGCTTTTGCCGTCTGTCGCCACAAAGATCGACAGTTCTATTCCCGAGAGAAATTCTTCTACGACAACCTTGGAAGACGCATCCCCAAATTTGGCGTCAAGTAGCATTTCCTTCAGGGAGGTTTTGGCATCAGTTAAGGTTTCACAGATCAAGACGCCTTTCCCGGCAGCCAGTCCATCGGCCTTGAGTACAATGGGGAGATTTTGTCTTTCCAAATAAGCCAAACCTGCCTCGATCTGATCTGCCGAGAAGGTCTCATAGGCAGCAGTGGGCACTCCATGCCGCTGCATGAATCGCTTCGAAAAATCCTTGCTGCCTTCCAATGTCGCACCCAATTGCGAAGGGCCGACGATAGGAAGGGAGGAAGTGTCTGGCTGAGATTGGAGAAAGTCCACGAGACCTTTGACGAGTGGCTCTTCCGGCCCGACTACGACCAAATCAATAGCTTGATCCAGAATGAATTGGTGGATGCCTTTGAAATCAATAATAGAAAGAGGGACGTTTTGAGCGATTTCGGCGGTGCCGGCATTCCCGGGCGCGACATAAAGCCGCGAGCATTCCGGGCTTTGTAGGATCTTCCAAGCAAAGGCATGCTCTCTGCCTCCGCTACCCAATAAGAGTATATTCATTGACTCGTTTCGTTTTTAATTGGCATGTTCGGAGATGAACTTGATCCGGTAGACCCTGAGTTCATCTTCTGCAAAGTCCTCGTCGCCGAGTTCTTCCAGTGCCGACTTGATGTGATCGGTTTCCGCATTCATAAAGTAATCATGGAGGGTGTCTTCCCGCTCGTCATCCATGATGTGCTGAATGTAGTAGTCGATATTTAGTTTAGTTCCACTATAGATGATCTGCTCAATTTCCTGAAGCAGTTCATTCAATGGTATGTTGAGGTTTTCGGCAATCTCATCCAGGTCGATCTTGCGGTCAATCTGCTGGATAATCGAAATTTTCACCTTGGATCGCGCTCCTGCGGTTTTTACAACTACCTCAGTTGCAGTTTCGATTTCATTTTCCTCCACATAGGCAGTGATCAGCTTCAGGAACGGTGCCCCAAATTTGACAACTTTTCCCATTCCTACACCAATTATTTGTGCAAGTTCTTCCCTTGTGGTAGGGTATACGGTTGCCATTTCTTCCAGTGAGGGATCCTGGAAGATAATATACGGAGGAAGGTTTTTGGTCTTGGCTACGCGCTTTCGCTCAGACTTGAGTAATTCAAAGAGTTTCTCGTCATAGGCGGGGCCTGTGCTGATCTGGAGCTCTACTGTTTCGGATTCGGAGAGTTTTTCGAAGTCGTGATCCTTGAACAAAGCCACAGAATAAGGCGCATCCTTGAAATCAGTCCCTTTCGGAGTTAGCCTAAGGATGCCGTAGTTTTCGATGTCCTTTTCGAGCAGGGCAGTGATCATCGCCTGGCGAATCACAGAGGTCCAATGCTTGGCAGATTCGTTTTTGCCTTTGCCGAAGACCGGCAGAAGGTCATGCTTGTAACTCTGCACGTAGTCGTCCATCTCTCCGAGGATGACCTTGACCAGGTGCTCCAGACTGAATCGCTCACCGGTTTCTTTGACTGCTTCCAGGGTAACCAAGAGGTCATCCATTCCCTCAAACGTCTCTCGTTCCCGCTTGCAGTTATCACAAAATCCACAATCCTCATTGAGGGTTTCTCCGAAATAGTTCAGGATAAATTTCCGTCGGCAAACTCCGGTTTCGGAATATGCCGCCATCTCTTGGAGGAGAATCTTCGCGTTTTCCCGCTCGGTGACCGGCTTGTCTTTGTTGAATTTTTCGAGCTTAACAATGTCTTCGTAGCGGTAGAACATCAGGCAATGGCCTTCCAATCCATCTCGTCCGGCACGTCCGGTTTCCTGATAGTATCCTTCGATGGATTTTGGGACATCGTAGTGGATCACATACCGCACGTCGGGTTTGTCGATGCCCATGCCAAAGGCGATCGTCGCCACGATGACATCCAGTTCTTCATTCAGGAAGTCATCTTGGGTTTTGATGCGCACGGCAGAGTCCAATCCGGCGTGATAGGGAGCAGCATTGATTTGGTTGACCCGCAATAGGCCGGCAATCTCCTCTACCTTTTTTCTACTGAGGCAATAGATGATTCCAGACTTGCCTTTGTGCTGCTTGATGAACTTGATCAGAGAGGTCTTGGATTCATTTTTCACCTTAGGACGAACCTCATAAAACAGGTTCGTTCGGTTGAATGAAGACTTGAATAAATCGGCCTCCTCCATCTGAAGGTTGCGTTGGATATCTTGCTGCACCTTGGGAGTGGCAGTAGCTGTCAACGCTATGATAGGTAAATTGGGAGCTATCTGGGCGACAATGGTCTTGATTTTTCGGTACTCTGGACGGAAGTCATGTCCCCATTCGGAGATACAGTGTGCTTCGTCGATTGCCACAAAACTCAGCAGGGCGGACTTAAGGAAGATGATGTTTTCTTCTTTGGTAAGCGATTCCGGTGCTACGTATAGGAGTTTGGTTCGCTTTGCCAATACCTCATTTTTCACCCGGGTTGCTTCGGACTTCGTGAGTGTGGAATTGAGGAAATGAGCATTGACGCCTACCGCATTCAGCTGGTCGACTTGATTTTTCATCAGGGCAATCAGCGGGGATATGACAATGGCTGTCCCCTCTGTGACTACGGCTGGGAGTTGGTAGCAGAGCGACTTGCCCGCGCCGGTCGGCATGATCACAAAGGTATTTCGACGGTTGAGCAGGTTATCTACGATGCGTTCTTGGTTTCCGCGGAACTGGCTGAAACCGAAGATTTTCTTAAGATCTGCTTTGACTTTTTCCTCCACGAGAAGAAGCGGCTTAGTAGGTGATAAATGCCTGAAATCAGGAATGAACGATTAGATTTATACCTTTGTCCAAAATTAGTGATTAACACAGGTAAAATTGAATTTAGCTAAAAATATTAGAAATACAGCCACGCGTGTTTTGCAAAATGAGGCAAACGCTATCTTAAATCTAATCGATTGCATAGACGGCGATTTTGAGGCCTGTGTGGAAAAAATTCTTGACTCCACCGGAAGGGTTGTCATCACAGGTGTAGGCAAGAGCGCCATCGTCGCCAATAAGATTGTTGCCACCTTGAATTCCACCGGTACTCCCGCACTTTTCATGCATGCTGCTGATGCGATTCACGGGGATCTGGGGATGATTCAGGCGGATGATGTGGTCGTATGTATATCAAAATCAGGCAATACTCCGGAGATCAAAGTGCTGGTTCCCTTGCTGAAAAAACTGGGATCGGTCTTGGTTGCTCTGGTGTCCAATACCAAGTCATACTTGGCTGAGGAGGCTGATTTTGTACTCAATGCGACCATAGGGGAGGAAGCCTGTCCGCATAATCTTGCACCGACCACAAGTACCACCGCACACATGGCCTTGGGCGATGCGTTGGCGGTTTGTCTCTTGGAGGCGAGAGGCTTTACCTCTGATGACTTTGCCAAGTATCATCCGGGAGGATCGCTTGGAAAGCAGCTATATTTAAAGGTGGGAGACGTGATCTCAAAAGACGTGATTCCGGTGGTCAGTGAGGCTGCCGATCTCCGGGCAGTCATCGTGGAAATCTCTGGAAAACGCCTCGGTGCCACGGCGGTAAATGACGCTGAAGGAAATTTGACGGGGATTATCACAGACGGAGACCTGCGAAGAATGCTGGAGAAAACTCTGGACATTCAGACACTCAAAGCCAAGGATATCATGACCGTGCAGCCGAAAACCATTTCTAAAGATGAATTTGCCATTCGTGCCCTGAATCTGATGCGCAATCATAATATCACTCAATTAGTCGCTTTGGATGAGGGGAAAATCGCAGGTTTTGTCCATATTCATGATTTGATGAAAGAAGGTATAGTTTAACCCTCATGCAACATAGACCCTATATTGTGATTTTGGCTGGAGGAATAGGTTCCAGATTTTGGCCCTATAGCAGAACTAATCGCCCGAAGCAATTTTTGGACATTTTGGGTACCGGACGCACACTTCTCCAAATGACCTATGATAGGTTTTTGGCGATCGCCAAACCTGACCGGTTCTTTGTCGTGACTAATCACGCGTATCTGGAACTGGTCAAAGAGCAGCTGCCGGATCTAAAGCCCGAGCAGATTCTTACCGAGCCACTTCGAAGAAATACCGCGGCATGTGCAGCCTATGCTGCCTATAGAATTCACTCTTTTGATCGCGAAGCGACCTTGATTGTCACTCCGGCAGATCAGTTGATCTTGAAAGAAGATCGGTTCATAGCAACAATCGAGAAAGCTGTGGAGGCTGCGCAGGTGAAGGGAAGACTGGTCACCATGGGAATTAGGCCCAATCGTGCGGACACCGGTTTCGGCTATATCCAATACCTCGAAAGTGAAAATGGCGACTCTGCGTTGAAGGTCAAGACCTTCACCGAAAAACCTAACCTTAAGCTTGCCAAGACATTTCTGGAAAGCGGCGATTTCGCTTGGAACTCGGGGATGTTTGTTTGGAAAGTGGGCAGCCTTTTAGAAGCATTGAGTGAAAATTTACCTGATGTCGCTGAGACTTTTGAAGAAGGTAAAAATCACTTCGGAAAATCCACAGAGCGGGAATTTGTCTTCAAGGCATATTCATTGGTGAAGAATGTCTCACTCGACTTAGGGATCATGGAAAAATCCGACAACGTCTATGTCATCTTAGGGGACTACGGTTGGTCGGATCTTGGATCTTGGCACGGGCTCCATGATTTGCGCGAAAAGGACGAACACAATAATGTCGTGGATGGAAATGTACTGCTTTACGATACCAAAAACAGCTATGTCAAAGTGGATAGTAAGAAGCTGGTTGTCGTGGAAGGTCTCGATCACTACCTGATCAATGAGTCGGAAAATGTGCTGTTGATCTGCAAGCTTGACGGTGAGAAAAAGTTCCGAGACTTTGTGGCAAACGCCAAAAAGAAAGGGGAGGACTTCATCTGAAATCCTCCCGCTAGGCTAGCCTCTCTTGCTACTTGATACTAGGGACTTGCTACTGATCTGCTACTTTTTTCTTTGTCTTATCGCTTCGTAGATCGCCACGCCAGCAGATACTGACACGTTCAAGCTTTCAATATTCCCCGCCATCGGGATTTTGACCCGGTCATCGACAATGCCCATGATTTCCTGAGAAATGCCATCTTCCTCTGAGCCCATCACTAATGCGACGGGAGACGCAAAATCCGCTTCGTACATCACCTTTTCGGTCTTTTCGGTAATAGCTACGAGCGTCAATCCCATTTTTTGCAGATCGCGACAGGCGTAAAATAGATTTCTGACACGTGCGACGGGAAGGAAATTCAAAGCTCCGACGGAGGTTTTGATCGCATCAGAGTTGATCTGTGCGCTACCTTTTTCCGGGATCACGATCGCATCTACTCCGGCGCATTCCGCTGTTCTGGCGATGGCTCCGAAGTTTCTCACGTCAGTGATATGGTCTAGTACCAAGATCAGGGGTGACTTGCCGACTGCAAAGCAGTTGTCGATCACATTGTCCAGAGAGGCATATTCGATGGAGGACATCTGGGCGATGACGCCTTGGTGATTTTTTCGGGTGATCCGGTTCAGCTTTCCGTCTGGCACTCGGACTACAGGGATTTTTACTTCCTTACAGAGTTTGAGCAATTCCTTGATCAGGTCATTGTTCAATTCTTTTTGAACCAATACTTTATCGATGTCTTTGCCTGCATTGATGGATTCCATCACCGCGCGGGTACCGAATATAAAATCTTTGTCAGTGGCTGTCTTTTCGATCAGAAAGCCATCCTTCCGCTTCTCCATTGGGAAATGTTTTTGAACCAAACAGGCTGGTAGGCACGGGAACGGTTCAGGGTGTAGAAATGTGGACTGAGTATGGTCTTAGCCCGGGCAAAGGTAAACCTAATTTTCGAGCTCTCGTCCATGCCTGCGTATGACCAAACTTCCCGGTCGAGATAGAAATTCACTTCCTGTGGCGGGCCCATCACGACATAGACCATTCCCCGGTCGGTCTTCCAACCCTCTTTGAAATCGGTGAACAGAATGTTGGCAAACTCAATCATCCGGAAATAGTTGCGGATAAGCTCCTTGGCGATCTCGGGATTTCGCGTCAGCGATATCCAGTATTCGTCCAACGCCTTTTTTTTGTCCTCAGCCAGGAGCAACGCTTCGTGCTCTTTGCGGGTGGAGATGTAGGTAACCATCTGTACCATTTCTTCCCAGTCTTTAACTTTCGGGAAAGACTCGTGGGCGGTTTTTAACAAAACTCCTGTGGATGCAGTGGTATCTGTTTGGAAAAAATAGTACCCCTCGTCGACAAGCTGCTTTGGTACGTCCGCAAGAAAGTCCCCCATCTTGATGATGTTTAGCTCCTTTGGAATGTCTGCGGGACGCGTCTCCATGGGAGGAAAGGGGACGTCAAAAACCATCGGATAATAGAAGGCCTGGATGGATGGTGTGTTGACCGTTTTGAAAAGCAGCGATTCCTCTTTGTTTAGGTAGGTCTGATCAAAAGGTACTTCGTTGGCGTAGTAAGCTCCAAAATCGGGCTGGTCAAGTACATAGGGACTTTTGAGATCGATATGGTAGACGTACTCATCGCCCTGCCGGGTATCTAAGACGGTTAATACAGCTATGGCTGTATCCTGATCGACGGGGATTTCTACGGTGTTTTCAAAGAGCCAATGCCGTTCGGTATCGGCTTTGAGATCATCCTGAGTAAAGACGACGGTTTGCTCGGGGGTGATTTCCTGATCGTAGGAGCTTAGAATGGAATAGCTGAACGCAAAATTGGAAAAGTCAGGATTTTCCTCAATTTTCTCAATTACATACTGGACCTTGAAATTTACGTTGCCAGTTTTTATTGGGAAAATTTTCAACCCCAAACGAGAGTATAGCGAATAGCGAAGCGCTTGATCGGTGGACGAAAGCGTTTTTTGCGCAAGAGAAATAAAGGGGATGCTAAGGAAGGCGAACAAAAAAAAGAGGTACGGTGTGGTAATTCGATTCATTGGGTCTTCATCTCGGTTTTAAAAATTAGACTTACTTTTGCCAAAATACTAAAATTCCGAATGGCTACCTACACTACGGAAATCGCCTCCGATAAGTTAATCAGCGACAATCCCATCCATCAGCGGCTACTCAAAGCCTACATTGCTGCCAAGCCCTGGATATCAGGGGATTTGCTGGAAGTGGGATGTGGAGAGGGCAGAGGAGTGGAAGAATTGTTGCCGCTGGCAAAAAGCTATGTCGGCCTGGACAAGATCGGTGAGGTCATCTCGATGTTGCAAGCCAAGTTTCCTGGCGTGGATTTTCGTCAGGCGGTGATTCCGCCCTTTGTAGGATTTGCCGACAATTCGGTGGACACGATTGTGAGTTTTCAGGTGATTGAGCACATCGCCAACGACCACCTCTTTCTTAAGGAAATCTACCGAATGCTAAAGCCCGGAGGAAAGGCGATCATATCCACACCCAATATCAACCACACCCTTTCTCGAAACCCCTGGCACGAGCGCGAGTATACGCCGCAGCAGCTGATAGACCTTTCGGCTTCCATTTTTGACAAAGTGGAGGCTAAGGGAGTGGGTGGAAATGAGAAGGTATGGGCCTACCACGAAGCCAACCGCAAGTCGGTGAACAAGATCATGCGTTTCGATGTGCTCGGCTTGCAGCACAAGTTGCCGGCGGCGGTCTTGAGAATGCCCTATGAGATCCTCAACCGACTCAACAGAAACAAACTACACAAACAACAAGGGGACTCCGTTGTAGAGATCACCCACGAGGATTTCCCTTTGGTGGAGAATCCCGTAGATGGATTGGATTTGTTTTATGTGCTTTGGAAAAAGTAATGCGCAGGGGCACAGGGCCAATAAGGCAGAGACCTTGGGGATATTGGGGGTTTATTTACCACTAACCTCTGCCCGTTTACAAGATCCACCAACTCTTCGCCTTATATCAATACCTGTCATTACTGAGTGTTGAGCTCCTTCGACATCTCGTCGACTACCTTTCAAACCCTAGCTTTTCCAATCCATCTTGAATCTCCGGCGCGCCCATGAAAAGCTTCCAACCCAATGCGGTGCGGTGGTTTTCGATCATGGCCACTATCGGGCCTTGATCGATAGCCAGGTATCTTTTAGGGTAGAAATCCGCCTCCGGGCTCATCGCATCGTAGAAACCGTAGCGACCGAAGACTTTTTCTCCATAGTTGTAGTAGAGATTTTTGAGGACTTTGAGACTTTCTTCGGGAGTGTAGGGCATCGAGGAAAGGGCGGCAGTGGGGGAGATTACCCCAAGGTCCTCGTCAGGTCGATGTGCTGCATAGCCTTTCACGGAGTACGAGGCAGTCAGACCCCAAAGGTCTTCCCCGTATCCCTTGTGGCCGCCTTCGTTTTCTATACACCAGGCGCGGTTGATCAGCGTGTGGTTGCGGTTTTCCTCCCAATAGTCGGCATAGCGATCTTTGAGGCCTTTCGGATTTAGACCCAAGTAGGAATAGTGTGACCAAAAGAGCGGTCCGCCCATGGCTTCCGAACCGTTGTGTTTGAGCTTCAGCTGGTATCCGAATGCTTCCACATCCGTATTGATCCCGCCGCTTCTTGCCCAGCCCTTATGATAGGCACTTGTGGGGATGGTGTGAGTGGGAGAGGATGCTGCTAGTACGTAGGTAATGAGGCACTCATTGTAGCCTTCCAGGGCGAAGTTCATCTGCCATTCTTTGTCTGGAGACCAGTGCCAGTAGAGCGCGTCTTTGCCGCCCTGGGTATACCAATCCCATTCCATCTCTTTCCAAAGTTGGTCTATCTTGACGGCAATCGCCTTTTCCTGTTCAGAGCCATTTTTATAAAATTCCCGCACCGCCAGTAGACCCTGCATCAAAAACGCCGACTCGACGAGATCCCCTCCGTTGTCGTTGGGGCTGAAGGGCTTTACCTTTCCTGTGTCGCCGTACAGCCAATGGGGCCACACGCCGTGGAAGCGGTCTGCGGTTTCGAGGAAATTAACCATCTTTTCAAAATGGTTCGCACCTTCCTGACGGCTGATCCAATTGCGCTCTATTCCTGCCAACAGCCCAAAGATGCCAAAACCAGTTCCTCCGGTGGTCACCACTAGTTGATCGTTTTGGGGGTATTCTCCATCGATGTGAATCCGCTCTGGAGCCATGCCTGAATTGGGTTCAGCACCTTGGTAGAAATATCGGAAGGTGTAGAATTCCACCATGTTGATGAGCTCTTCATCTGAAAATTCACGAGTGGTAGCCTGCGTCACACCCAGATCTGAGGAGCCTCCAGTTCCGTCTATTCCTACGACCTTGTACTGGAGCGTAAGGTTTTTGCCAAGATCATTGACAAAGTCCATATAAAGAGTGTCCTCGACGGTCGCCCGTCTGGCGAAGTTATTCTTTTCGGTGCTGACCCAGATTTCATAGGAACTAATGCCGGCTTGTTTGGGCCATTGAAGCTCGACGTGGCGGGCATAGCCTTTGGCTATCACAGGGCTAGGTTGGTCCGCGTTCGGTTTGGAGCAAGCCCAAAAGAATAGGAGACTCAGTGCGAAAACCGGAATAGATGGGTTTTTTGACTTTATTTTCATGGTTCATTGGGTTTTAAAAGGGATGAAAATGTCTCGGGATATTTGGAGATCCTTTCGGGGTTAATATGTGAAACCAAGATTGTCCAGCCCGGCCTTGATTTCGGGATTCTTCATGAAAAGATTCCAAAGGAGACCTGTTCGGTGATTTTCTATCATAATCACAATTGGACCCTGATCGATGGCCAGATAAGAGTCTGCATACCAGCTTTCGGTGATGTTGAAAGCATCATAAAATCCATGTTCTCCCCAGACTCTTTCTCCCAGTGAATAGTAGAAAAACTTTAACGCCTTCATCGACTCACCCGGAGTATAGGGGAAGGATGAAAGTGCGGCGGTTGGAGTGATGACACCAAGATCGTTGGTCGGGGAATGGGCATTGTATCCATTACTGTTGTCACTCGCGGTGAAACCCCAGTTATTATCCGAATAGGCTACAAAGCTTCGCGGATTGGCTATGGCATGGGCTTGATTGATCCGCGAGTGCTGGACGTTTTGCTCCCAATAGTTGGCATATTGGTCTTGGAGTTTTCGCGGATCAAGTCCCAAAAAGGAATAGTGTGCAAAGAATAAAGGTCCTCCGTAGTCAACTCCGAGCGGCAGTGTTTGCCCGTAGAAACTGTTCCCGTTTCGGATAGCGCCATTCCTTGCCCAACCTTGAGCGTAGGTGGTTTTGTCGATGGGATGAGTGGGTGAGCTGGCTGCCAAGACGTATACAATCAACGCTTCGTTGTAGCCGCTGACGGGCAGGTTCATCTCCCAGGCGTAGTTTGGTGACCAGTGCCAAAAGAGCCCGCCGCTGTCATTTTTGGTGTACCAGTCCCATTCTACTTCGTGCCAAAGGGTGATGATCTGATCGATCAAAGTTTTTTCTACCGAATTGTCAGGATTTAAATAGGCTTGCACCGCCAGCAATCCCTGTACTATAAGTGCGGTCTCTACTAAATCTCCGCCATTGTCTTTGGCACTGAAAGGTATGGTAGCGCCCGTTTCTCCATTGAGCCAGTGTGGCCAAGCCCCGTGAAAACGATCCGCATTTTCCAAAAATCCGATGATCTGAACCCATCGCTCCACGGCTTGGGTTCGGGTAATAAAGCCTCGCTCTACACCCACGATCAGCGCCATCAAACCAAACCCGCTGCCGCCTGTGGTGACTGTATTACCAGATGTATTTCTTTCTCTTGCCATGCCACTGGCAGGGTGGGCAAAATCCCAGAAGTAGCGAAAGGTTTGTTCCTGAACTTTGGTCAGCAGCTCCTCATCGGAGATCAGGGCAAACTTGGGATTGGAATCGATGGCGGTGTAAAATTCCTGCTGCCATCCGGAGAAAGATTCTCCGTTTGCTCCCGAGAGCGTTTTTGCGATGGAAAGACTGTATCGCGAAAGGTCTGTCAACGGAGTGGCGGATCGGATTTGGAGGACTTTTTGGTTTTCTATCAATTCAAAAGTCAAAGCTGGAGTGGTGGGGCCAGCGAGCTGAAGAGCCGCTTGGATGGTACCTGGATTCAGAGGGAAGTTAAAAGCCACCCGGGCTTCAAATGGTAAACTTACATTTTGAATTCTACC
This sequence comes from Algoriphagus jejuensis, assembly GCF_039523455.1. NCBI lineage: Bacteria > Pseudomonadati > Bacteroidota > Cytophagia > Cytophagales > Cyclobacteriaceae > Algoriphagus > Algoriphagus jejuensis. The sequence goes on from NZ_BAAAFI010000048.1 coordinate 150,908, forward strand.
GTTAGCGAGTGACTCTCCACCACTGAGTGTGAAGGTATTGATAGCTAGCGCGCCGCTCAAAGTTTTAAAAGAAAGTGTCTTGCCACCATAGGTGACCCCTGAAGAAGATTTTAAGGAACTGAGAATTTCCAATTGATGGGTTTGTCCACTTTGAAATCCGCCTTGGGCTTGGACTGTGAGGGTTTTACCTGAAACTAGATTCGTATTGACTTGAAACAGTTGACCGTTTGCTCTTAAAATCACAGATCCGGAAATGGTCTCGGGATCGAGATTTTCTGAAAACCTTAAGCTGATCGTCCGATCTATGGGAATATCGTCTGCAGGGCTGCCATCCAAGGGGATTTCAAATTCGCCTGCCGAGGCTTCCAATAGTATTAATTCTGGTTTTTCTTCCTCCTTGCATGCCGTGAACATCAATAAAAATCCCAGGCAAAAAAGTAATGTTCTCATTTTGAAAAGGTCAGGAAGCCGAAGCTGTCACTGTTATTTTTCCGGACAGGAAATACAACTTTGACAACTCCGGCTGATGAATGATTAGGGCTGTTCGTCGGCTATGATAGTTTGGATCTCTTCTTGGCTCAAGGCTTTGTTGAATATCCTCAATTCGTCCATGTAGCTCCTGTCAGAGAGGTGTCCCCACTCCGCAAATCTAGGCGCACCAGACATGACCGAGAGGATGTCGCAGCCTGCCCAGCTTACGCCGGTAAAGGCTCCTTGCTTGGCGACTTCGCCATCGATATACACCACCGCCTCGGTGCTGGAGATGGTAAAGGCGATGTGGATCCAGTCTGTGTCAACCCCTGGATTGATCGCGGCCGCGTCTCCTCCGTCAAACCAGGAGTCCGCCGTACCGTTGCCGACATTGAGCTTGATCACCTGTCGGGTGGCAGAGCCCTCACGGAACACTCGGAAGCCGGAGGTTCGGTTGTTCATTGCGTTGGGTTTTGCAGGGTCAGGCGGACCGATCACCAGGATTCCCGAGCGGTCTGGACTTGCGTTGATCTTGTACCAAAACGCGGCGCTAAATTCTCCGTTCAGCAACCCTGTAGTCGGGAACGTTAGGTACGCTCCGGTCGCTCCGGCATAGGCATTGGTGCCGGATACGCGGTCTTGGGTAAATCCAGGACTTCCTACTGCAGTAGCTTCGGTAAGAGTTATCAGCTCGAGATTCTCCGCATCAAATGGCGCATAGAAGATCTCTCCTTCGTATTTGGGCTGATAGGGCTCTGCCTTTTGGAAGTTTACGGTTTGCTCCGTGGTTTTGCCAGAGAGATCGGTTGCGATTACTTTCAAGGCATGTTCTCCGTTGTCGAGCTGATCATAGGGGAGCGTAATCACCGCTCGGCGATAGTCTTTGAAATCCGAGTAAGCACCAATCTCCGTGCCGTCCATCTGGACTTTGATATCACCAATCTCGATATCGTCCCTGACTTCAAACTTGATGTCGATGGCAGTCACATCCTCGGTGACACGGATCATGGTGCCCTCCGAAGGGAAGGAAACGGTGACTTCGGGCGAAGTCTCGTCGGGACCTGCTGCAACCGGCGTAATCTCGTCGATGTAGCTGTCCTTGCAGGCGAAACTTAAGAGAAGCAAGCCTGCCAGTGTTAAATATGAATTAAGTTTCATCTGTTTGTATTTTGTTTTTTAGAAGTCATCCCGATAGCAACCGGGGCATCCAAGTGTCTGATGTTCTTCACTATGCTCGATTTCATTGCTTTTGGGTTTGACTGTTTGTGTTAATCAAGGTTGATCCGCTTTTAGCTGTGGCAGGATATCCTCCTGCGGAAGCGGATATGGGAGGAATCGATCTGCATCCGTGTAGGTCCTACCTTCGTAGCTGAGAGGCGCGGTTTTCCCATGGCGAACCAAGTCAAAGAATCGGATTCCCCACTCCGTCGCGAATTCGGCATATTTCTCATCCAAGACCTGATCCAGAGTCACTCCAGAAAGAGCTCCAAGTCCGACACGATTTCTAACCGTGTTCACTGCCACATCGGCTGTCATCACAGAGCTCGTCGCTCCACTGGTGAGTGCCTCAGCATGCATCAGCAGTACTTCTGAGTACCGGATGACGGGCATGTTTTTGTTTTCTCCATAGCTGAACCGTCCAGGGGTAAGTTGGTTAGACGGTAGGTAGAATTTTCCACTGAGAAACTTGTATCTCGGGTGGTTGTTAAACACATCTCCGTCTTTGGATGTGTTGCTAATCCAAGATGGGAGGGTGGCATAGGCAGGATCAGATTTGATCTGGGCGATGCCGTCAGGAGTGAAAAGCACGGTGGCTTCCAGTCTTTCCCGCTCACCTCGGTCCAGCATGAATTTAACATACGTGGCGGTTGGCTCCCAGAATCCCCATCCACCGCCTGCGCCGGATACATCAGGTGTCCAGCTAGCCGGGCCAAAAAAGTCCCAGAGGTATCTGTTCACGGTTCCAGTGGCAGTGCCGTAGTCGGAGTATTGGAGCTCCATGAGGTTTTCTCCGCTCAGTTTTCCGGGGATTTTGAACAATTGGTAGTAATCATCCTGAAGGGAAAAGTTTCCATCAGCGATGATCTCTCCCGTTGCATCTGCCACGGCCTGGAAGTTTTTGATTTCGAGATTGGCCATGGCCTTGACAGCGAGTGCCGTGTATCGGGAGATGCCTCCGGGGACATCGGTTCGTTGGTTAGGGCGTACCGCTGCGAGGTTGGGGATTGCCTCGTCCATCTGGTCAGAGATGTGCTGCATCACTTCGTCGAAGGTGGACAACTCCACGCTGTAAAGCTCTCTGGGCTGGGAGCTGGTCGGGATCAAGATATCACTCCAGAGTCGGGCGAGCAGCAGCAGCTCGAAGGATCTCATGACTTTCATCTCGGCGATGTACTGGTTGGTCAGGGCGGGGTTTGCTCCCGCTTCCTGATACTTCATGAGCTCCTCCATCGCACCGTGCCAATAGATGATGTCGGAGTAGAGGTTGAGCCAGGTAGAATTATAAAGCCAGAAGTTTCGGTCGTATGCGTAGAGATCCGTTTGGATCAACGGTTGTTGGTCTCCCGCCGGGTTCACATCATCGCCACGCAGGGAGATGGTTGGGAAAGACTCCCATTGCAGGTCATTGAGCTGAGCATAGGAGCCATAGACCAGCAACATCATGTTTTCGGTCTCGGTGTAGTCCGTCTCTTCGACTTTTTGGACGTTTTGGAGTGGCTCGTCCAGAAGTCCGGAACAGCCCATCGGAAGTAAAAATGCCGATGTCAGTGCCAGTATCGATAGTTTTTTGAATAATCTCATGAGTTCTCGGTTGTTTTGGGATTAAAACTTGACATTCAGACCTAGCGTGTAAACCGCCGGAATCGGATAGGTTTGGCGGTCGATGCCATTTGCAACTTCCGGACTGAAGCCGTTGTAGCTGAATACCGTCAGCGGGCGCTCAGCCGTGAAAGTCAGTCGGACAGGAACTTTTCCTTCAAAAATATCCCGGAAGGTGTATGCTAACTGAACGTTTTGGATCCGGAAATACGAGCCGTCTTCCACGAAATAGGTGCTGAAATTCTGATTCCAGCCTTTTCTCAGTCCAGCTGCCGAAGGATAGTTATCCGAAGTTCCTTCTCCTCGCCACAGATTGGTCGCCAGATCCGCATCGATATTGGTATCGTTGGTGAAGATGATCTCACCGCGCTTTCTGTTAAGGATCTTGTGGCCAGACTGGCCCTGAATCAGCGTAGAGAATTCCAGATCTCTCCAAGAGAATCCGAGGTTGGCTCCATAGGTCAGTTTTGGAAGAAATGAACCTAGGACAACCCTGTCTTGGTCGTTGATGACCCCATCTCCATTTTGATCCTTGAAGATCAGATCGCCAGGCACCAAATTTCGCTCATCGATAAACTCTGCCGTGTAGCCGCTGCTTTGGATCATTTCCTCATTCTGAAAAACGCCTGTCGCTTCGTAGCCGAAGAAGGCTTGATAAGGCTCGCCTACGATTGAGCGCTGTCTGAATTCTGCGGAACCAGCGTCCAAGCTTGGTGGTCCGCCAAGGCTTTGCACGGTATTTTTCAGGGTGGCGAAATTTCCGCCGATGAAGTAGGAGAAGTCATCGTTGATGTCATCTGCCCAGGTGAGGTTCAACTCAAAGCCCTGATTTCTTATTTCCCCGACACTTCGTCTTTCAGTAGATCTAAATACCGGAGGGATAATGCTAACCGCGAGGTTTTTGGTGTCCCGGATGAAGTAATCCGCATCAATGGACAACCTGTTTTCCAATAGCTTGGCATTCAATCCAAAGTTCTTTTCGACAGTAGTCTCCCATCGGTCGATCAGATCAAAGGTAGGATTGAGTCTTCTGCCGATGTAGCGGATATCTCCCAAAGCAGTGCTGGTTTCTTCCAATGTGGGAGCGCCGATAGAGGGCCGGATTCCGTCGTTTCCGAGTTGTCCCCATGACGCACGGAATTTGAGGAAATTGATGGCGTCAACTCCGAAAAACTCCTCTTCGGAAATCACCCAGCCGGCACCCAGGGTGAAGAAATCCCCCCATTTCTGCTGGAATTTATTGTTTCCGTCCCGGCGATAAGTACCGTAAAGGAGGTATCGCTCGTCATAGTTGTAAGCAACCCGGCCAAAGAAGGAAAGGTAATTCAGTTGTGAATTGATGGTATTGTCGTTGACATCGCCGATCCCATTGAGATCCAGGTTTTGAGCGTTGGACAGGTACCAGAATTCCTCGTTTTCCCAGGTGGGATTGGGGCTGAGTCCGGTGCCTCTGGCAAAGAGCACTTCCCCGTATTCACTTCGAAACGACTGTCCCGCAGTAACGGTCAGGATATGATCTCCCCAATTGTTGTTATAGGTGAAGTAGTTGTCGATGATTTGGTTAAATCGAGCCTCATTTTGTCTCCTCAGAGCGGAAGGGGATTCTGTTACTCCATCGTTGTAGGCGAAATTCACGTTTCGGGAATTGACCATGCTCAGGCTGTAGTTGTAGGAAGTTCTAAATTCCAGCTTGTTGGGGATCAAGTTGATATCTGCGTAAATGTTACCCGTTACCTTTGCGACGTTGTTTCTGTTGTCGGTGTAGAGGAGTGGATAAAATGGATTTTGGCTTCCTCTGTAACCCACTTGCTGGGCATTGGAAAGCATCTCCGGATTTGCGGCGGTGTTAAGCGGGTCGTAGACCGGTATAGTAGGCACCGCAAAGTAGGCTCTGAACCAAGCCGCGTCTTCACCCACATATTGTCTGGATACCGAAAAGTTGAAATTCCCGCCGACAGTCAGCCAGTCTTTTACATCAGTGTCTATTTTTGTCCGAAGGTTGAGACGTTTGAATTCGTTTCGGATTTCATTCTGCAAGCCGTCCTGAGAGAAATAGCTTCCGCTGATTGAGTATCGGGTTTTTGCAGATCCGCCGTTAAAGGTTAGACTGTGATTTTGGATGGACGCTGGACTCATGATCTCCGAGTACCAGTCGGTGTTGACGTCCGGGATAGTTGGGTCAACTCGGCTTCGTCCATAGCGTTGGATCGCATTTTCCAAAAAGGCGATGTCCGGTGCGGAGCCTGTTTCTCGGATGTATTGGGCAAACTGCTGCGTGTTGGCCATCTTCAATACATTCTGCGGGACCTGCATCCCAAAGTAACCGTCGTATACTATTTCTGGCGTTTGCTCATAAGCTCCTGACTTGGTGGTGACCAAGATTACCCCGTTGGAAGCACGTACCCCGTAGATCGCAGCGGCTGAGGCGTCCTTCAAGACAGAGATGTTTTCGATGTCATTGGGGTTGAGGAAGTCGATGTTGTCAAAAAACATCCCGTCGACCACATAAAGCGGCGCTGCATTTCCTTCAAAGGATCCAACTCCCCTTACTCTGACCGTAGGAGAAGCACCCGGTGCACCGTTACTGACGATCTGCACACCAGCCACTCGGCCCTGCAGGGATTGCATGGCATTCGGCGCGGGGGTTTTGACGATGTCCTCGGTTTTTAATGTGGAGATCGAAGAAGTGAGGTCTCTTTCCTTTTGGGTTCCGTAGCCGATTACCAAGACCTCATCCAGTGAACCGATCGATTCCTGCAAGGTCAGATCCAAGGTGGTCTGGTTTCCTACCGGGATCTCTTGTGTCTCGTATCCTATGAAGGAAAAGACCAAGATAGCTTCGGGTGAACTGACAGAGATTTTGTAATTCCCGTCCACATCTGTAACGGTTCCGTTGTTGGTTCCTTTTTCAAGGATAGTGACTCCCGGGAGGCCAAAGCCCGTCGGGTCGAGAATCTTGCCGCTGACCTCAGCGGATTGGGCGAATGCCGTAAGTGAAACGGACCAGATCAGCAGGGCCGTCATCATGGATAATTTTGCCAGAGAACGAATCTCCGACATCCATGCCTCCTTACTCGATGGTAAAGGCATCTTCATACGAAAGAAATTTTGGGTTTGACTAAAAGAATTTGTGGTAGTCTCCGGCTTTTCCGAGAGCGAAGATTGAATGTAGAAAAGAGAATAGAGTTGAGGATTATTTCGATATTACTAAGGCTGTAAAAATTTGGTTTTAACAAAAATTTAGAACCCCAAATTTCCCTGATTAGTCTCGGTAAAAAGTGGCTTAATTCATGCTAAAAGTCGTTTTTTGGCTTTTTCATCCCGCATAAATACTAAGTCTGGAAAAAGAGCATTCCTAGTTTGATTTTTGCGCTGTAGCAGGCACGATCCACTGCGGTATCAACTAATTGAGAAATCCTGAATTACTAACAGATCATTCCATTTGGGTTGTAGGATTTCAGATTCTTGCAGGCTTTGAGTGACTTTTTTTCGGAATGCCCACACGGTATTTTTCCTTAGTTCAAGCTGCTCGGCCAACTGATCAAGCGTTTTCTTTTCATGCTGGGTGATTGTGTTGTAGGCGATAAAAAACGCTTTGTCCAGCGGGAATTTGATGCCTTGGAAAATCGTGCCAGCGGTGACCGAGTCGATATGGCCGCACTTGCTGCAGCGTTTGGTAAAAAGCTTAGGGCCTTTCGCACTTTTTAGATTGCCGCAATAACGGCATTCAAAACCCTGACCCCATTTGAACTCCTCCAAGTACCGCAGGCAGGCAGACTGATCCGGAAATATCTTTCTGAACTCCTCCAGGGTGAGTAGCTTGTTGCTGAGTCGGGCCTGGAAGGATTCCCTGATGCTGCTTTTCAGTTTGTAATTGTCCTTGTCGAGCAAGGAGTTGATTCGCTTGATTTCCTCGTCACGTTCGCTCACCTGCATCGCATAGTCCTCTAGCAGTTGGTTTTTCTCTGCCAGCTCGCGTGTTCTTTCACTCACTTTTTGTTCCAGCTCCCGGTTGACTTTTTCTTTCAGCTCGGCATTGGTCTCGATCTGTCGGATCGTTCGCTGCATCGCTCGGTCACGGTTGTCTTTGAGGATTCTCACCCGATCTGCCAGAGCAAAGGTCAGTAGGAGCATCTCCATCAGAAACGCGATATGAAGGCTATAGTAAAGCAGCGTATGATGGGGAATGACCGCAGAATTAACCAGGGCTTTGATAGCCACCCCGATAAACAAAACCCCATACGCTATCACAAAAAATCGAGCGACTTTATAGCCTTTGCTCCAAATGTGTATACTGGCAGCAAAGATGAAAAAGAAGGGAATGACATCGTAATATTTGATCTCAAAGAGCTTTTGATCCACCCAAAAACCGCCTAAAAACAATAGGGTTTTCAAAGCAAGCATGCCCAAAAGGATCAGATGGATGGTGTAGGAGCGGTTTCTTGTGTTTAGGAATTTGATGGAGAAAAGAATGGCCCAGAGGACGATGGAGTAGCTAAAAACCCCGTTGGCGACTTGGTTTAACGCCGGACTGTTTGGCCACAGATATTGAAAAGCGATGCCGTCCACACACATCGCGTAAATGCCTACGCTGACCAGATAAAAGGTGTAAAAAAGGTATTTGACTTCGCGGATGGCGGAATAGATCAACAGATTGTACAGTGCCAGGATTGCGATCATTCCATAGAAAATACCATAGGCGAAGTACTCGCTGAGGGCATAATAGACAAAGCGGTTCACGGACCGGACAGCAATCCTGATGTCTGCCTTTTGGGAGGATCTGATCTTGAAATAGTAATTGGAAATGCCTTGTGTCTCGTTTGCGATGATCAGTTCGAAGTTTTTGTGCTTGAAAGACCGGACCTCAAAAGGAAGAGCATCTCCGAGCTGAGTTTTCTGATAGTTTCCATCCCGGTCAGGCAGGTAAGCGGTGAGGAAATCAATGCTCTGGTCGTAAAATTCGATGAGCCATTTCTTGGAGCTATTGGGGTTATTTTCAATCGAAAGCTTGACCCAATAGGTGTGATCGATGTTGAAATTGCTTTTGTCAAACTCCGGGCGGATCTTGAAATTGTCCTGAAATCTAGTTTGGAGGATGTCGTCAAAGTCAAGCAGATTAGTCGTATCCTCGAAAAACTCCAGCTGATCGATTGCAAAGATCCTTTCCTCCAGATCGTCTTCAATCCGAAACGTCGATGATCCGGAGATCCGCTGGGCGAGTGAAAGGGCCGAGGTGGTGAAAAAAAGAAGGAAACCAATCGCACAATACTTCCTGCTCATGATTAGTTGGGTTTGTTGGTTTAGTAGCGGCAAAGTTACCGAAAAGGACTGCCATGACGCTAGCATCATGTACCAAGACACAAGACGTATTATTTAAGAACCAGGTTTATGATATACAAAGAAGGGCCGGCGCCTCAGCTACGATCGTTTTGCCCACTGGCGGACGAAACTGTCCGAAATGTTTAGAGCCAAATGAGTCTTTGTGCAACGAGGGCCTGCTTTTTTTGCGTTTTTGACTGGCATGGAATAGGATGAAGGTATAGGGCGTAAGAAGCCGCTGGAATCAAAAGCGCAGAAACAAGAACCAAGACCTAGACCTTAAATAACAAGCGCAAGTCAGGAACAGATCCGACTCCCCCTTTATTTTTAACCCGTATTTGAATGCGGCTTATAGTCAAGGGGGGTGGGATTTGTCTTCTTCAATCTTCCATTCAAAAGAAAATATGCTCAAAAACTACTTTAAAATCGCCTGGAGAGGCCTGACCCGAAGCAAATGGGTTGGGGTGATCAATATTGTTGGGCTGACGATCGGGATCACGGCGGCCTTGTTACTTTTTGTGGTGGTGGCGTATGAATTAAGCTACGATTCCTTTCAGCCGAATTACGATTCTGTGTATCGAATCTACACCCAAGACAAGATTGAAGATGGCTTGGAAACCAATCCTGGAGTCGCCAACCCCTTTCCGGATGCGCTGATGGCGGAAAAACTCAGTTTTGACAAGGTAGTTCCTGTGATGGTGATGGGAGAGGTGCAGGTCAATATCCGTAAAGCAGAAGATTCCCAAACCCCCGAAAAGTACAAAGCTGAATCTCTGTTTTTCTCCACTTCAGAATACGGCGATTTGTTTGAGGTGGATTTTTTAGCTGGAGATGCAAATGTGTTGGATCAGCCGGATCAAGTTGTATTGACCAGAACAGAAGGAGATAAATATTTTGGGAGCTGGGAAAACTCAGTGGGGAAAACCATCGAGTTGACCAATGGTGTATCGTTGCTTGTCGGAGCGGTGGTCGAGGATATTCCAGGCAACAGCAATTTTGACTTTGACCTCATGGCTTCCTACGAGTCCATCAGATCCCATCCTGATGAATTTGACTTTGACCTGAAGGAATGGGGCAGTACAGGAAGCAATTTTCAAGTGTATGTGCTGACCAATCCGGACACTGACATGGCCTCGGCACAAAGTCAATTGGATGGCTTTTCTAAAAAACATTTTGAGGGCAGGGGCAATACCGTCAAATCACACGGGATGCAACCCTTGGCGGACATTCACTTTAGTTCTGACTTGGAGCCACTGAGCGGGCGGTTAGTACGCAAGTCAACCATTCAGACCTTGATCCTCGTGGGGATTTTTATCCTGATTATGGCCTCGATCAACTTTGTGAATCTGACCACTTCGCTAGCGGTAGGCAAAAGCAAGGAAATCGGGGTCCGCAAGGTCATGGGCAGCTCCAGATCACAGATTGCGTTTCAGTCGCTCGGGGAGACTTTTTTGTCTGTCATGATCTCTGCGGGGATGGCTTTGGTTTTGGCAAATCTGCTGCTGCCATCCTTGGACAAGATCGCGGATGTGCCTGCTGATATCAGCTTCTTTCAGCCGGTGATCATGGGCTTTATGGTAGCGCTGATCCTGGTGCTTACGCTACTTTCGGGCTTTTATCCAGCTATGGTTATTTCCAGATTCAGACCGATTCAGGCTTTGAAAAACAAGTTTCAGGGTGCGGAGATCGGCGGTGTTCCCATCCGTAGAGGTTTGGTGGTGCTACAGTTTGCCATCGCGCAGATCCTGATGATTGGGACTTTAATCGCCGTACGACAGATGAATTTGGTGCAGGAAACGGACCTTGGATTCAACAAAGAGGCGATCTACTACATGGAGGTGCCCGCTGATTCTCGAGAGACCAATCACATGGAGACTTTCAAACAGGAATTGCTCCGAATCCCCGGCGTGATGGCAGCGAGCAAGGCTTCAGACGTGCCATCGTCCGACAACAACTCAGCTTCGAACTTTTATTTTGATCAGAAAAGCGAGGATCTTCCTTTTCCGGCTTTCCTTAAGCTCGCAGACGAAGATTACTTTGCTCTCTATGAAATGGAATTTGTTGCAGGCAGAGGTTATCCTGCGAGTGACACGATACGAAACGTGGTGATCAATGAAACGATGGCCAAAAAGCTTCTGACGACTCCTGAGGAGGCTGTCGGCAAGTTGATCCGATTAGGCGGACGAAGTTGGGTGCCGATCTCTGGGGTAGTCAAAGATTTCACGGTAAATTCTCTTAGAGAGGAAATGAAGCAATTGTTGATTACTACCATTAAGCCCTACTACGGGCAAGTGGCGGTCCGCTTGGACAAGACCGCGGATAAAGCTACGCTCACTGCGATTCAGGGGAAATTTGAGCAGCACTATCCCGAGCAGATCTTTACCGCACAATTTCTGGATGAGTCGATTGCGGAGTTTTATGAGTCGGAGCAAAAACTTGCGCTGGTCTATAAGATTTTTGCTGGCTTGGCCATCTTGATTTCCTGTATTGGATTGTATGGACTGGTTTCATTTATGATTGGTCAGAAAGTGAAGGAAATCGGAATTCGTAAGGTGTTGGGCGCCTCGGTCTCCCAGATCACGTTTATGCTTTCCAGGGAGTTTTTAATAATGGTGTTGCTGGCCTTTGGGATCGCGATTCCGCTGGCTTATTTCATGATGAAAGAGTGGTTGGAGACTTTTGCCTACCAAACACAGATTTCGGTCGGTCTTTTTGCCATGGTAATGCTGGCGTCCTTGCTGCTGACGATCTTGACTGTCGGCTCAAAAGCCGTCAGAGCGGCGATTGCCAATCCGGTGGATAGCCTGAAGGACGAGTGATTGAAAGTACCAAGATGCCAATATCAAGTATCAAGATGCTCGTAGCTGCCTGTCCGGCAGGCAGGGCGGAGAAGCGGAGCCAAGAATGAAGAGCCAAGAAATCCGTGCGGGAACCAAGGAACGAGGAAAATAGCGTACCATTAATCTGATTTTCCTCTGAGAACTCTCCGACAAAAGACACCTCGAAGTAATCAAATCCAAGCCCAGATTCGCGTGATTTCTACTCCTTTTATTTGGTGGAAATCCAATACCTTTAGTGCCAATCCTACCTCAACAAGCTTGGCGCTATGAATGAAGCAAAAATTCAAAAACTGGACAGTGCAATCGTCAGTTCCAGCAAAAAAATCAAAGTGCTGAGTGCACTGACCTGGCCAGCGGAGGCGGAGGATAAATTTCTTGAAGGTTGGAAAAAAGGGAGCCCGCAGTTACCAGAAATAAAGATTCAGGCGCCAGATGTGACAAAAAGCGTTTCCGTACTGGAAGAGATTGTGCAGCAATGTGATCAGCAAGATCCGGTGGAGAAGTTCCTGGCGGATACTGCCCAGAGTTATGCCGATGCCGGACATATGCTGCTGAACGTCGGCACGCCGGAGTTTACGGCCTACTCCACCAAAATCTATGGTAGGCCCGATGCCGTGTATAAGTTGCAGGGAATCACTGCGGTGGATGGAGCCAAATTCTTTTTGGACGTAACGGATAAATTGGTAGGCAATGCAGACATTCAGCCACTTGAAACTGATATTTCAGCTGTTGATTTTGCGGGTTGGTTGAAAGCTGAGGTAGATGAGTTTTTTGAGCACGATGCCGTAGAAGTTGTGCTGGATCCGAATATGTCCTCCAAAGCGCTCGCCGGTGCGACACGCATCAGAATCAGAGGAAGCGCAATCTTCTCAGAGCTAGACAAGGATCAGCTACTTTACCATGAGGCCTATGTACACACAGCGACGCAACTCAATGGGAAAAAGCAAATTAACCTAAAGTCCCTGGGTCTCGGAGCGCCGCGGACTACCCGCACGCAGGAAGGCATTGCGGTGATGGCCGAGCTGATCACCAATTCCATCGATATTACCCGACTGCGGCGCATAGCGCTTCGGGTTATCGCCGTGAAGATGGCCTTGGATGGTGCAGATTTTATAGATCTGTTTAAGTTCTTTCTCGATGCCGGGCAGTCGGAAATCGAATCGGTCAGATCGGCTCAACGGATTTTTCGCGGTGGTGCGGTAAAGGATAAAGTTGTCTTTACCAAAGATGCCGTCTATCTCCAAGGCTTATTTGAAGTACATACTTTTCTACGGGTAGCGATTCGGGACAACCGGCCTGACTTGGTGCGAAACCTTTTTGCCGGACGCTTGACTATGGCAGATGCAGTTCGTCTGGCGCCTTTGTTTCAAAACGGCTGGCTCCTTCCTCCGACCTATATGCCCGGCTGGGCTACAGATTTGAGACGGCTTGCAGCGACGATGGCTTATTCCGCTTTCGTTGCCAATATCAAACTGGACAATGTGACACTGGAACGAGCCATTGATCTGGAAGATGAAATGAGAAATCTGAACGGTTGATGGAAGCTTGCTGGGTCACCGTTTTTTTGAAACTGAATTGGTAGGTTGGAAAAATAAAAGGAGCGAGCGGTACTTGTCGATGTTCGACAATTCGACTGGGCATAGGGGGAGACTAAGCCGGGATATTTGAGAAATATACACAATTGCGTATAGCCAAAGGTTAGCTGACATTTGAATAAAAAGATATGCTATACAAATATCAAAAGTATCTTCTTGGGATTGCCCTTGTGTTACTGTCTATTGCTATTTCAATTAGGGGGAGTGATGGGAAGATTAGTTTAGTGTTGCACAATTACCCGGTTCTTATTTTTTTAATGGTGCTAGTTAGTTTGTTCTTAGGTGCGGCCTATTTTCAAATCAATAGTAGAAGAATTTCAAGCCTCTTAAGCCAAATTAGGGAGCAATCTAAGAATAAAAACGAGGAAATCGAAGTTCTACTTGATGAGTTGTCGGAGAGGCAAAAAGAGGTGTATAATTTAATTGTTTCAGGGAAGACAAACAAAGAAATAATGACTGAACTTTTTATAGAACAGAGTACGCTCAAATCACATATTAATCAAATTTATAAAAAACTGAACATCAAAAGCAGAAGTGAATTGAAGTCTAAAGCAAAGACTTGGTAATCATAGTCAATTGATGTAATCAACCCTTTTTCAACCCCAAATTGTTTGTTCAAATTGATTTAAACGGCTTTGTTTGCATCAGTTTTTACTTAAAATTTAAATAGTATGAAAAACAATTTGTTGTACATCGCAATGTTTCTGATGGTTCTCTGTTTACCATTCAGAGGTAATGAAATCGAAGTTCGTTGGCTATGGGCAGATATGCCTTGGATACCATTGGTATTCATATGTAGCTCATTGATGTGTGTGGGGCTTTACGTCTTCAAAAAAGAAAGAGTAATTAAATCAAACGTTGATTAACATTATGTTTGCGAAAAGGCGGGCTAATGTGCGTAGTTTAGGCTTTTGTGCCTTCTACAATCCTTATGCGTAGGTTAAGTAAAATGCTATTTAATCCCGCCCTCCGCAAACATTTTTTCGTCAATAGATAAGTTATTTGATAGTTTTTTTCGCAATGAATACGAAAATTTTCAATTTACTCTTAATCTGCTTTTTTTGTTTCATTTGGAACGCATGCAAAAATCGAGATGAAAATGATTCTATCAGAAGACCTGAAATTAAACCGGCACTACGTGTTGATCAACAGGAAATACTTTCCGTACAGCATACCTATTTCCCACCTTTAAAAGAAGGAGACAATAATTTTGACGGAGACTGTGACTTATCTTCCACGGCAACTTTGAAGATTTCTGATGACCAAACCCAGCTATACCTGGAGTTGTATTTTAGAGCAAAAGAACCTCACCAAGATAGTACTGAAGTAAGTGGAACAGACGCTTTCGTAATCTTTGATACGAAAGACGCCCAAAAAAAAATAGTGAAGATCTTAACCGGAACAACGGACAGCGGTCATTTTATGTATCGGGGGGACGAAGGACTCCACCTGATATTTGAACCCTATACAGTGTATGCTGAATGGGATATGATAAATGGTGTCCCCGGTGGTGGCGGAAAGGCTCTCAAGCTTAGGCAAAAGGGATTGGCAAACTTCACTACCGATTTTACCAAAAAGGGGTTGGTTAAAAAGTGGGTATTTGAAGGCGATCTGGACAGTACGTTTGACAAGGGCTCACAGCCTAGAGTAACCATTGAAACCGAGACTATATCGATTCTTGTTCAGGAGATTTAAAGCCTACCGGCAAGATCAAGTAAGAGGAATGCTGACTGAGTGTATAAAGCCGGGCATTTTTGCTCCTGAGAAACTATAGGGTGGGCGTACCGTGGATTGCCAGACGAGCCGCACTGCGCTTTCCTCAACCGTTATGGGTATCTTAAGAAAACCAAAAAGTATACCTCATACGAAATTGTGTATAAGGTTGAAACCCGGTGAGGTATCGACCTTTGTCTTATTCTTTCAAATTAAAAATAAGACCAGATGAATACCAGCAATTTCGGATCACAAGGATGGACACCCGAGCGAATCGGATCACTCAACGGTAAAACCTACCTGATCACAGGCACTACCAGCGGCACAGGTTTAGAAGCTGCGCGGATATTGCTGTCCAAAGGCGCAAAAGTGGTAATGCTAAACCGCAACGCGAAAAAATCCAATGATGTCATTGCAACTCTAAAGAAGGAGATTGGGAATTCAATTGAGGTGTCATTTGTCCTTCTGGATTTGGCAGAACAGGCTTCTGTACGAAAAGCTGCAGCGGAGATCTTGGAGAAGGTGAACCGTATCGATGCATTGATTTGTAATGGTGCCATTGCCCAGGTTCCCAATCAGAAACTAACGGTTGACGGCTATGAAAGCCAGCTTGGTGTGAACCACTACGGCCACTTTACGCTACAGGGATTGCTTTTTCCACTGATTGAAAAATCCAAAGGACGTATCGTGGTAGTTGGTAGCGAAGGCTACAAGATGGGAATCAAAACCATCAAGTTTGACGATATGAATTGGGACAAGGACTACACTGCCAATGATGCTTACAGCCAGAGCAAATTAGCCCAGATCATGACTGTCTATGAATTGCAAAACAAATTGAAGAAGGCTGGCAGGACCGATATTAAAGTATATGCCTGCCACCCGGGCGCTTCCGCTACTTCGCTGATCAAAACCAGCGGAAGTTTGATGACACGGTTCATCTGGCAACTCATGAAGCTTTCCCCACTGGTGCAATCGCCTGAAAAAGGATCCTACCCAGAGTTGATGTGTGCCACAGAACCTGAGCTAGATCAAGCTGGTTTTTATGGTCCTACCGGACGGAATTACTGGACTGGCCCGGTGGGAGAATGTAACTTAGAGCCACACGCAAAGGATAAACCAGTCGCAGAGAAGCTCTGGAAAGTTTCAGAAAAGGAAACAGGCTTGAAATGGAATCTCTAAATTCAAAAACCGTAAAACACAAAGTCATGGACATATTAAAAGCAGCCACAGATTGGGCAAAAGCCGAACTTTTTTCCACTCCCTTCTTCATGCTGTTCGGAGGGGTATTTATGGCCGCAAGCTTAGGCTTCTGGCAATTGGGAAAAACCGAAATGGCCAAGGCCTACATCATCCCCACCTTAGTCGCAGGTGCATTATTGTTGATTATTGGTCTGGGATTGTTTTTCACCAATAAATCAAGAATTACACAATTTGAAACGATGTACAATGCCGATGCTTCGGCGTTTGTAGCATCGGAATTGGCACGTGCAGAAGCTACCTTAACGGAATATAAAAACATTGTTTTCACAGCGATTCCTTTAATCATCGCGGCCTGTGCGCTAGTCATCTTCTTGGTCAATTCCCCGATTTGGCGTGCAAGCATGATTACAAGCATCGCCATGTTGGTGGTTATTTTGTTGATTGACGGCACAGCCCACGCCCGGATTGATGCCTACCATCAGCACTTGTTATCTGTAGAAAACGACATGAAAAAATAAGATGCAGCATTTCAAAACCTTGTCGGCTTACTTGGATTACCTGGAACTTCCTCGCCCGGAACACCCCATGTTGAGCGTGTTTTCGGCCACAGGCGATGGTTTTTTGCCTTGCCCCAAAGAGAGCTCACCGCCCATCACCAATGATTGCTACACCATCAGCTTTAAGAAGATTGTCAAGGGGGATTTGAGCTACGGACGAACCAAATATGATTTTACCAACGGGGCGCTGTTTTTCATTGCGCCTAGGCAAGTCTTGCAGTGGGATTCTAGTGTGGTGTTCGAGCAAAAAGGCTTTTCCATCAACTTTCATGAGGATTTTCTAAAAGGAACCGAACTGGTGCATCAGATCAAAAAGTACGGGTTCTTTTCCTACTCGGCCAACGAAGCCTTGCACCTTTCGCCCAAAGAAGAAAAGCAGATGGAAGCAATAGTGGAAAGCATCGACGTGGAGTACCAAAACAATCATGATGAGTTTAGCAAAGACATCATCATCTCTCAATTAGGTACGCTTTTGAAGTATGCCAATCGCTTTTACGAAAGACAGTTCTCCAACCGAAAAGAGCTTTCCAATGAGCTACTAGAACAGTTTAATCAGCACTTAGACGAGTATTTTGCCTCGGGGTATTTGCAAGTAAAAGGGATTCCCAGTATCGAGCAACTTGCCGAAAGCCTGTCTGTTTCTCAGCGCTACCTGAGTGATACGCTGAAAAAAGAAACGGGCAAATCCTCCACTGAGCATTTGCAGCTGTATTTGATTGATGAGGCCAAGAATGCCTTATTGAACCCCCACAAAACCGTCGCCGAAGTAGCTTACGAATTGGGCTTTGAATACCCGCCTTATTTCTCAAGATTATTCAAAAAGAAAGAAGGCATCAGCCCTACAGAGTACAGGGAGAAATATAGGATGAATTAATACCGTGCGCTGGAGGACGCTGCCGCTCATAGCCAAAACGTCTTAGCAATATCCATCAGCAGATGATCTTTCTCGGCGGATACGGGATTACAGCGAGTACGAATATCATTTTATTGACGGATCCCTAGCATAAAAGCAATTTCGAATCGCACGCTTTTTACCCAAAGTCTGGGTCCTGTGCGAATCAGCTGCACCCAATCTGAATAGTTGGAAGATTTAGCTCAGGGAAAAGTCTTAGATTTCGAGCTCGTTACTTTTCTGATTAAATCGATTGACTTTGAATGCGATTGTAAAAAAAGCTGGCTGGTGGATCTTCGCAATGTTTGGCATCGCCATCGGACTCTATCCGGCGATCTACTTCATGATCGACCGGAGGTTTGGCTTGCTGGGATCAAAGTCCGAAGTGCTTCTGGCCGATCCGGTATGGAATGCCACCTTCTATACACATATCCTGCTCGGGGGCTTTGCGTTGCTGATCGGCTGGATTCAATTTGACAAAGGCTTTCGGGATAGGAGGCGAAAACTTCACAAGCGGATCGGCATGGCTTACGTGACCGCAGTGTTTTTCAGCAGTTTGGCGGGGATTTACATCGGATTTTTTGCGACAGGCGGTTTAGTAAGCATACTGGGGTTTGTCAGCTTGGGCATCATCTGGTTTTGCACGACAATGATGGGCTGGGTCACTGCCAAAAAGCAGGATTACGAAGCCCACGAAGACTGGATGATCTTTAGCTATGCCGCAGCCTTTGCTGCGGTGACATTGAGAATCTGGCTTCCTATCTTAATCGCTTTACACCGGGGCGAGTTTTTACCCGCTTATCACATCGTCGCATGGTTGTGCTGGGTTCCCAATATGCTGGTAGCTTTTTGGCTCGTGAGACGGAGGAGAAGATCGATTTCGCAGCCAAACAGAAACATCTAGAATCCAAAAAAAGCCCTGATCCGAGGAACAGGGCTTGAAAGTGTTGGTTTAGTTTGGGAGGGACTTGTCCGTAGCGGATTAGAAAAACAACGTTTTCGTTCTTCCCTTTGCATCTGATACTTCCATGTAGACTTCGTCGGATGACATTCCGTCGAAGGAGAAGTTTTTGGTGAATCCTTCAGGCTGATCGATTCGCTCTTCGTGGATCATTTTCCCTGTCTCTGAAGCAAAGATTCTCACTTGTACGCCAGGCTCCAACAGGCCGATCACTGCCAGTCTTACGGTGTTTTCATCCAAGCTTTTTCCGTAGGCCATCAGGGGCAATTCTGAAGCCGGAATCGGCTGATCCATCGTTTCTACGGTGTAGGAGACTTCGTCCTCATTGGTGACGATCTTCACTTGGTATTCTCCCGCAGGCAGATTGGTCAGGTTGTAAGGGACGACCACATTTCCGTCTTGCACGTTCACCTTTCTGCTGCTCAGAAGCTTGCCTTCAGGAGTGAGAATGGAGACTTTGGCGTTGCCGACTCCCTCTTTCAGCGTGATCTTTACATTTTTATAGTTGGTGTTTACAGTTGAGAGTTCTTTCAGGTCGTCGCTTGCCTGTACTGAGAATGCGCCAAAAGATAATGCGCTTGCGAGTGCTACTGTGAATAGAGTTTTCATAATCATTTGCTGGTTTAGAGTTTAGCATGTCTCTTTGCGAAGCTCGTACCAATCGGAAGATTAGGAAGGAATTGTAATTTCGGATTACGTGATAATTGTTAACTTTTTAAAAAGTCTGCGGAATTTGATTCTGAAAATTTTATCGATATTTAACCAAACCTGTACAATAGTCGGTCACTCTGTTGTTCGCTTGTGCTGCCAGCGGACACTTTTTGAGGAATTTGCCGCAATCGTAGGTTGCATCGACTCGTCATTGTTAAGGAAATTTAATTTCGAAAATAGTCGGAAAATAATTGGAGCGACTTCAAGTCGTTGATTTAGCTGTTCGATGTCGTACACTTTTCGTCCGATAAGAATCGAAACGGCATGGCAGTTAATTCTTATTCCAGTAGATCTTCACATTCTTGGTAGAGCGGCCTGAGGCAATGAGCTTCCGGCTTGCCGTCTCCATCGAGATCAGCGGCTTGGAGATCTTCGCAAGCCATCCCGTTTTTGTCGATCCAAAACTCCTCGAATTCTGTGAATAAACTTCTTTTTGAAAGAAAGCGCTTTATTTCAAATTCTTCAGTTTCATTGGCAACTTTCCAACCCACGGCAATCTGATCCCATCCGAGTCCCAAAAAATCGCAACAGCGAGTATATATTGGTCTTTAAGTTGATAGTTCACGACGGTTCTTTGGGACTTCCTGCCGTTCCGTGTGACCAATCCGTTTCCCGAGCCAGTTGGCGTGATTGCGTATCAATAGGTTAGCAAATGAACTTGAGACAGATTCGCAAGTATTTGCCAGCCCTACTCAGTCTTCAAACTCACCGCAGGATTGACCACCGCGGCACGGATCACCTGATAACCAACCGTCACCGCCGCAATCACCAATGAAGCGCCGATAGCCATCGTAAACGTCCAAAGGTCGAGCTGGATCTTGAACTCAAAATCCTGCAACCACCGACTCATAAACCACCAGCCAATCGGTGCGGCAATCAGAAAAGCGATCAAGATCAGACGCACAAACTCCTGACCGAATAGCCAGATGATGTGGGCGATTCCACCTCCCATCACTTTGCGTACGCCGACTTCCTTGGTCTTCTGGGATACCATAAAGGAAATCAAACCATAAAGACCGAGACAACCTATGAAAATGGCGATGAAGGAAAAGAACTGGATACCTCTCAGCAAGGTGTCCTCAGCGGTATAAAACTGGGCGATTTCATCATCCACAAAGGAATATTCAAACATCTTGTTTGGGTATTGTTCTTCCCAGAGCTGTTGGATCTCTTCCAATGTCGCTTTCACAGAATTCCCGTTGATCTTAATAGCATAATTGGAATACATAGTACTTGCCGTGGTTATTAGTGTTGCAGAAATTCCTGCATGCATGGATCTATCATGGAAATTGCGGACTACCCCAACTATAGGGCCTACCATTGAGCCTCCATTGGCATAAATCATTTGCCCCAAAGCATCTTCGTAGGAAGTGATTCCCAGACTTTGAAGCATTGCTTCATTGACCACCATCTCCCTCACCGTATCCGAGGGAGTGAGGTTTCGGCCTGCGAGCAGTTCCAAGTCAAACGTAGAAATGTAGTCCGAGTCTGCCAGTTTCATATTTGTTCGGAAGCTTACCTCCTCACTGTCATTTCCAAATCGGATAGAATTATTCCAGCTGTCAGATGAAGCAGGAGCGGCATAGCATACGGAAACCTTCTCTATGCCTGGCAGACGCAAAAGCTCATTTTTTAGCACATGCATAGTATTCAGCGAGTCATCGCCCAGCTTGACCATCAAAATGGACTCCCTATCAAAACCAAGTTCTGCCTGTTTTGTATAACGCATCTGGTTCATGATCACAATCACCCCGATGATCAACACCTGGGAAATGGCAAATTGCACTACGATCAGGGAACGCCGTGTATTGAACCCGCCCAACTGCTGCATTGAAAGCTTCCCTTTGAGCGCAGCTACTGGTTTGAACCCAGTCAAAATAAAGGCTGGATAGCATCCTGCTAAAAGCGTGATGAGGATATCCAAACCTATAATAAACAGCACCAAGCTGCCATCTGTCAGAAAATTGACAGGAATCTGGGTGTTAAAAAAGTCGTTTACGTAAGGCACCATTGCAAATGCAGCAACCAGTGCGATAAGAATACTGACTGTAGCGATAATAGCCGTTTCGAAAATAAACTGCCAGAAAAGCTGGCTCCGGAAGCTTCCCAATACCTTCCTTACGCCCACTTCTTTGGATCTTTTCAGTGCCTGGGCGGTAGCAAGGTTTACAAAATTCACGCAGGCTGTCAGTAATAAAAATATCCCTATGGCGATTAGAATTCCGATATCTGACTTCTCCATAGCTCCACCATATCGAGCATCGAAATGGATATCTGAAAGCGCCTGGAGTTTATAGTGATGGACATTTTTGCTCTCCGGTCTATGTTGCTTGACATAAGGCTGTAAAGCTTCCTCTACTTCTGCGGCACTCACTCCGCGACGAAGCTGCGTGTAACAATACATGCCACTAGAAATTCCTCCCCAAGCATCGTCTGAAGCCAGCCAAGGATTATACTCCGCCAGACTGGAGTAGGAAACAAATATCTCAGGCTTGATATCCGTAGTAGGAGGTAAATCCTCCAAGACTCCCGTAATAATAAAGGACATCTGATTATCATACGTAATCACCTGTCCTATAGCATTTTGCTCCCCAAAATATTTCCTTGCTAGTCTTTCAGTAAGGATCGCTGTATTAGGTTCTGTCAGCGCAGTTTTTATATTCCCTTTTGAAAGGGGCAAATTAAAAATATCAAAAAATTCAGACTCGGTAAATGCAAAACCGTCAGGTTCCTTGATCATCTGCATTTCCCCATTTCGCTCAAAAGTGATCACAGCATTACTGTCATGAAACATCCGAGCGACTTTTTCACCATAAGTATGATTTTCCCTGAGAACCATTCCCAATGGAGATGGAACGCTATTTACATAGCTCACGGATTCCCGGTGTTGCTCGGTGACGACCCGATAGATTCGGTCTTTGTTTTGGTGAAAATCATCGAAGCTCAGATGATGCTTCACCAGGACAAAAATCAGGATGCAGCAGGTAATGCTGAGTGCCAGACCAGCAATATTGATCCCGGCATATTCCTTGTTTCTCAGGAGTGTTCTCCAACCGATTTTAAAGTGACTTTTATACATGCCAAAAGGAGTTAAGTTTTGATAAGGTTTTCTGGGCCGAATGATACCTGGACGGAAAAGCAGCAGCACGTCGAGGATGAACTTCCAGTCGGCATTCCGCTTGCCCAGCTTCTGGAAATTCCTTTCATACACCTCGATTAGATCACCCTCGATGTAGTCGAGCATCCGTGGATGGCAGTACCAGCGGAAGAAGCGGTGGGGGAGTTTAGGCGGCTGATTCATGAGCTTATTCAGGTCTTAGGCTACGCACAGGGTTAGCCGTCGCTGACTTGACGGCTTGATAGCAAACCGTCAGCAAGGCGATACCTAGGGTGCTCACGGCAGCCAAGGCAAAGACCCACCAATCCAGAGTTGTCTGATAGGCGAAATTCTCCAGCCAAGTACGCATGGCATAATGCCCGACCGGAAGTCCAATGACCACCGCGATGCATACCGGTTTCAGTAAGTCTTTGGACAGCAGCACGACTATACTTTGCACAGACGAGCCCAACACCTTCCTGACTCCTATCTCCTTAAAGCGCATTTTCGTGGTAAACGAAGCCAGGCCAAACAACCCCAGGCATGCAACCAATATCGCTACGTTGGCAAAGATCGTCAAGACGGTCTGCTGGCGAAGGTTGCTCTTGTACAGCCTGTCAAACTGCTGGTCCAAAAAGTGGTATTCCAGTGGATAGGCTGGAGCTACTCTGGCGTAAGCCTGCTCCACTGTGGCAATGGTCGCTGACAGGCTACCTGGGGAGGCTTTGATCAATATCGTCCTCCAGTCTTCGTTAGGAGAGATGACGAGGGCCTCAATGGTTGACATCAGCGACTGAAAGTTGAAGTCTTCGACCACCCCGATGATCCGCCGCTTCGTCTGGTCCCGGACCGTATTTTTTATCCATTTGTCCAGGGCCTGCTCTGGCGTCCATCCTAGTTTGGAGGCGGCAGTCCGGTTGATCAAAACGGCTTCAAGGGAATCACTGGCCAAGCCCGGCGAAAAGTCCCGTCCGGCGATCAGCTTCAGTCCGAGCGTCGATACATAGTCGAAGTCTGCATACTGCGTGCGGGCATTCCATTTTTCGTCGAGACCTTCTACCTCAAACATCTGCCCGTCAAAGAAACCTCCCGGTTCTCCAGACATGACAGACACTGACTGGATGCTGCTTTCCTTTTGTAGTAGGCTTTTGAACTGGCTGAGATTCTTGTAAATATCCGCGTTGTCGATCGCCACGACGAGGGTCTGTTCTGCATCATAGCCTAGTTCTTTGTTTTTCACATACCGCATCTGCTTGGCGATGATCGTGGTACCGACGATCAGGAATACCGAAACGCTAAACTGTATGACGACAAGAGCCTGTCTGAAGACTGCCCCGCCATTTCCCAGTTTCAATTTTCCTTTCAGCGCTTGCACAGGAGAAAACGCTGACAGGAAAAATGCCGGATAGCTTCCCGCCAGCAGCCCGACTACTACTATGATGCTAAGCAGAAATACGTAGACATGGAAGGAGTGCAACGAAACCGTCAGCGTATAGCCCAACAGGTTGTTGTACCAAGGCATGAACAGCATCAGCAGTCCAATGGACAGGATGCACGAAATCCCCGTGATCAACACTGACTCTCCGATAAATTGTCCTATGAGATTGCTCCGCTGCGCCCCCATCACCTTGCGGAGTCCTACCTCTTTGGATCGGTCTGCGCCCCGGATCGTTGACAGATTCATGAAGTTGATACAGCCGATCATCAGGATGAGTGCGGCTATGAAGACAAATATAAAAACCGTGGTTTTGTCGCCATGACGGGCGCCGTCAGGGCTGCTGTCAAAGTAGACCTCCTCCAGCGGCATGAGGGAAAGCTCCCAATTAAAGCCAAATTTTTTCAACTCGGCACCCAGGTATTTGTCCATGAATTGGACCAGCTGACCCTCCAGCTGCGATTTGTCGACCTGCGGAGCGAGCAAAACATAGGTGTAAAGAGAGTTGGATATCCAGTAGTTCATGGATTCCTCGTCTTTATAGTTGGATAGAGGAAGAACTAGGTCGAATTCAAGATGCGAACTGGATCCCACGTCTGCGACGATGCCCGTGACCTTGAGCGAAAGCCGTTGGTTCAACTCGATAACTTGATCCATTGCGTTGTCGATACTGCCAAAATATCTTTTGGCGCTCGATTCGGTGAGCACGACACTTTCCGGGTACTTTAAGACATCCCCAGCATTGCCGCGCAGCAGGGGAAAAGAAAACAGCGAAAAGAAATCCTCATCGACCGCGACTATTTTCTTTTCCTGGAAGGATTTCGTTTCGATGGTGACTAAGCCGTCCATCGGCTTGACGCGAACAGCCCTTTCAATTTCCCCTCCGAAATCATTGAGGAGTGCCGGTCCATACATCCCCGATAGGTAGGCTACGCTCGACTGTTTGCCTTCAATAGAAAAGGCACGTTTCACGCGGTAAATGTTGTCTCCCTGAGAGTGAAAACGGTCGACGCTAAATTCATCGGCAACGAAGATGAATATCATCAGGCAGACTGTGATGCCGAGGGTCAATCCTGATACATTGATGAGAGAGAAGACTTTGTCTTTCATCAGGTTCCTCCACCCGATCTTGAAATAACTTTTATACATACCGTAGGTGTTTAGGTTTTGATAGGTTTTTTTGGGACGTATGATGCCTGGACGGAAAAGCAACAACACGTCGAGGATGAATTTCCAGTCTGCTTTTCGCTTGCCGGATTCTTTTACTCTTCTGTCGTACACTTCCAATAGGTCGCCCTCGATGTAGTCCCGCATCCGTGGATGGCAGTACCAGCGGAAGAAGCGGAGGAAGAACCCCGGTGGCGAAGCAGTTTGCTTTTTCATGGACTAAATACCAGCGAGGTTGGCTTGCCAGATTGTCTTTGGGATAGCATTCCAAAGCTCGTCCCTTGTATCTTTTGCATGCTGCATGGCTTTTTTGCCGAGCGCCGTGATTTCAAAATATCGTCTCGGGCGACCTGCCCGCTCTTCGGTCGCTTCTCCAGATGCAGACTTCAGGTAGCCTTTGTCTTCCAGTCTTTTCAAAGCAGTGTGTAGCGCACCCATACTGACGGTCCGTGACAGTCGCGCCTCGATCTCGTCTTTGATCGCCACGCTGTAGGCCGATTGGTTCAGGATGCCGACAGTAAGGATTACGATCTCTTCAAATTCCCCAAGTTGAAAGTCTTTCATCTGTTTATAATTAGTATTTAATAGTCATCCCGATGACTATTGAAAAGAACCTCGCACCTGTCTGCCTCAGACAGGCTCGATTTCAGGTGTCAATAATTTGATTTTTTATGCCCACAACGCACGTCCAGATCTCTTTTCGACAGAATTCGTTTGTAGTTTTTTATCCTGCTTAGGATAGGTTTCATAGTGCTTATTTCATCGCAAACAATATTCTCTAATTGTAGGAATAAGAAATGTGCCAGTGTGAAAAGTGCTTGAAACGGGGATAGGAAGGTGTTTTTCCTTGGCATGCCGCGTCCGTGAATGGCCAAAAACGGGCGATGGCGGACAAATTCGTCGAGCCCGGACTAGGGGGCAGATGTTGAGTACAAAATGAAACCAACGGTAGCCGAGGCTATCAGTTCTCGGGAGTGTAGGTTTGAAGGTGGTTTGATACCGGAGAAAAATTATGATTCCGGTCCGGGCGATACAGACCGGGGAGGCAAACCAGAAATCAGTTCTTGTTCCAGTAGATCTTCACATTCTTGGTGGCTCGGCCGGAGGCAATAAGCTCCGGCTTACCGTCTCCGTTGAGGTCAGCGGCCTGCAAATCTTCGCAGGCCATTCCATTTTTGTCAATCCAAAATTCCTCAAATTCTGAAAAAGAGCCGTTTTTCGGGATAAAAAGCTTAATTCCCATCTCACTAGCCTCGTTAGGCATACGCCAGCCAACCGCAATCTGATCAAACCCGAGCCCGAGAAAATCCGCTACCGCGAGGGAATGGCCATCTTTAAGTTGGTCGAACAGCTGGATTCTGCCCTTGTCTTTAAGGTCATAGACCACGAGATTGGTGCCATGCATGGGTTCTATCGTGGCTAAAAAGTGGCTTTCGTTTGCAGTCCTGCCTCTTCGCAGTTCGCCCACACCGCCGTTGCCCGGTAGATCGACTGATTCGTTTTGCCAGTCTTCGCCTATTTTCTCTATTGTCTTGACGCCTTCTTTTCCGCCCAGGAGGATGGATTCTGACTTGCTTTCGCCCACCACATCCAGGTTGTGGGTGAGGTGCATGGACTCATCGATGACGGCGTAGGCCCAGTCGCCTGCCGGATTGTTTGGGTACTCATAGGCGATGACTTTTACACCGGCGCCCGCTCCGTTGGCATTGCCACGACCGTGGAGGGGAACAACGACGAGATAGTGTTTGTCGCCGACAGTCACCCAGCGCATGCGGTGCGTCGTCGGTTCGTGGTGGAGCGGCTTTGCTTCCCATTTTGGATTGTGATCGTCGGAGCGAAGCAAAAAGAAGACGGCACCAGACTTGGCAGTATCCGAGGTTTCTCCGGGATTCCACTGTGCGCCAACTGCTATTTCCACCCTGCCGTCCCCATCCAGATCGCGGGCGGCGATGCAGACGTTGTCGGATTCGGTGAGATTTTCGATGATCAGGTGTTTTTTCCAGTCTCCGTTTCGATACCAAACGATCTGTTTTTTGTCAGCAAGCAGGATGTCGTCTTTGCCATCTCCATCGACGTCACCGATGGCCAATCCATACCCGATGGTAATGGCGGAGTCGAGAATCTGAGTTTCAAATTTAGGTGTTTCAGCAAGCTGAAAAGCAAATACAAAGGGGAGGAGGAGAAAATTCAGCATGGCGATTTTGGAGAGGTCAAGTTTGAATTTAGTTTATTTTCTCCCAAAAAGGACAGCGGGAAACCCGAAATGTTCCGCTACAAAGAGACGTTTGTTGAACGTTAGAAATGTGCGTTCCCGAACAAAATTGTTCGGGATTAATAGATTATAAAGTGTAAAAAAGTGCTGAATGCGTTCCATTGAGCCATTTTTCATGGCATGAAAGTGGAAAAGCATTAGAGGCCTGAATCAAAGCAGAAGGGCTTCCTTGCTGCTTGTTGACAGGGGTATCAGATTCTGCTCAAGAATAGGCTGCAAATATATTTTGATGAAAGAAGCAATAACCTCTCTCTTATTGATAGCATTAGCTCAGGTGGCCTTTGGCCAAGTGCTCGCACCGAATCTTCAGGATGAATCGCTATGGTATCTTCAAAATAGGGAGGTGTCAAAAAACTATGGAAATGGTGTTATCCTAAATGCGGCGGAAGGGGATGGAATGATGGTTCTTCAAGACTATACTTTCAATAGCGGTACGATTGAATTTGAAGTAAAAGGGGAGGATCGACAGGGAGCCAGTTTTGTGGGATTGGCGTTCAATATCCAGGATGATACAGAATACGAAACGTTTTATTTCAGGCCATTCAACTTTCAAAATGAAGATAGAAAAACCCATTCCGTCCAATACACCTATAATCCCGATTTCCCTTGGGAGGTTCTTAGGACAAAATTCCCGGGAAAATATGAAAACCTTCTTGATCCCGCGCCAGATCCCAATGGATGGTTTCATGTGCGAATTACGATAGACAAGGGTCAAATCAAGGCCTTTGTAAATCATCAAACCAAACCCAGTTTGGAGGTGCAGAGCCTTTCAAAAAATGAGGATGGAAAGATTGGGATCTGGGTGGGGAATGGGTCAAAAGGAGAATTCAGAAATCTGAAAATCACTTCTCACTAAGTAGCTAGACTTTAGAACCAAAAGCCAAGAAAACAGCAGTTACACGAATTCGCAGACAACCTGACAACCCTTTCAGCCATGTTTAAAAACTACTTTAAAATCGCCCTCCGCAACCTGTCCAAGAGCAAATTGCATACAGGGATCAATTTGATCGGACTCACGCTGGGATTGGGCGTCAGTATTCTGATCTTCTTTTTTGTTCAGTTTGAAAGCAGTTTCGATAATTTTCACGAGGACGGCGAACGGATTTTCCGGGTAGAGCGACATGAAAAGGGGGAGGAGGAGATGTTCTCTGGTTTTTCTACGCCAATCATCACAGCACCTACTTTTGCGGCAGAATTCCCACAAGTGACCCATACGACGCGGATGATCGGCAGCTCCGCTCAGGCCTATCTGGATGAAGCAACCACTCAAACCCAGAAATTCCTGACTGTAAGTCCGGACTTTTTGGAGATTTTCAGTTTCAAACTGCTCCAGGGAACCAAGGAGCAAGCCTTGCAAGACAAGTTTGGTGTGGTGATCACGGAGGAGACCGCCAAGAGATACTTTGGAGATGCGAATCCTATGGGAAAATCCATCCGAATCCAAATGGGCGACGACTACCAGGAATATCAGGTGACGGGGCTTCTGGAGGATCTACCAGCTAACTCCAGTATTAAGTTTGAGATGCTGGTGAACGATCAAAACCTCGATTTCAGCGTCGACAAGCGGAACCAAGAGTCTTGGTACAATGTCTACGGCGATACTTACGTCAAGCTCAATGAAGCTCAATCCAAGGCGACTGTGGAGGCTGGCGTGGAGCCAATGATGAAAAAGGTACTGGGCGAAGACTATAAGGAGGGTGAATATTTATTTACCCTACAACCTATCGCCGAGATGCACCTGACTGACAATCCCGACTCCGGAATGGTGGAATCGACTCGCCCAACCCTGCTTTGGATTTTAGCGGGGATTGCATTTCTGATTCTCTTGATTGCCTGCATCAATTTCACCACGATGGCAATTGGTAGATCCACAACCCGAGCCAAGGAGGTCGGTGTGCGCAAGACGATGGGGGCGGACTTCGGCCAGTTGGTGATCCAATTTCTGACCGAGGCATTTCTGATCACGATAGCGGCACTGGTCTTGGGAGTGGTTCTGGCCGAGGTGCTGTTGCCAACTTTCAATGAGTTATTTGACAAAAAGCTGGATCTGGTTTACGGTCCAAGCCAGATCCTGATTCTATTCGGATTGGTTTTGACGATCACTGCGCTGGCGGGAGCCTATCCGGCTTTTTTCATGTCCAGTCTCCGTCCGATCAGAGTCCTGAAAGGCAACCTGTCGATCCGTTTTGGAAAGCAGGGACTGCGCAAGGGGTTGGTGGCATTTCAGTTTTTCATCTCATTTATGCTGATTGCCTCGACCTTGATCATGGTGCACCAGATGAATGCGATCCGCGAATACGATCTGGGTTTTGACCAAGAGATGATTGTTGTCGTCGATGTTCCAGATGTGCCGGGGACGAGTTTTAAGAAGTCGATCAAGGAGGGTTTTGCCCAGGCTGAAATCTATCGTCAGGCATTGGTGGGCAGGTCAGAGGTCATTTCCGCCGGTATTTCGATTGCAACGTACGGAGACGATTCATTTTGGGACGGTGGCTTCCCAACTCCCGAAGACAAGCAATTTAATTTCCGGCTGAATTTTGTCGGTGGAGATTATGTGAAAACCCTCGGATTGGAGATAGTACAGGGTAGGGATCTGAATGCGCAGTCGGGGTCCGATAGCAGTGCGGTGCTGATCAATGAGACTTTTGCCAAAGCAATGGGTTGGGCCGATGCTACCGCGGAACTGCTTCCAAGCAAGAAAATCGACAATCATGAGATTGTTGGGGTAGTTAAGGACTTTAATCACAACTCACTTTACAAAGAGATTGAGCCGGTGATCCTAGCCAAAAATCCGGATGTTGTGTTTAGTGGAATCAATACGCTGATGATCCATTCTGCCACCAATCCAAAAGTGCTGGTCAAAGGGGCAGGAACTGACTTTGATGCGTTCCGGGCTTTGCTGGAAAGTGAATGGGAACGCGTGTTTCCGATGGAAGCCTTTAGTTTTAATTTTCTCGACGAGACCGTTCAAAAACAATATGTAGCGGATGAGCGCTTGGGCAAGATGGTCTTCTTGGCGGCTTGCATTGCGATCTTGATCGCTGCGATGGGGCTCTTTGCGATGGCGGCATTGAGTATTGCCGGACGTACCAAAGAGATTGGGATACGCAAAGTATTGGGAGCATCCAGCTGGAGCATCTCTTGGATGTTTAACAAGGAATTTCTGATTATCACCATCGCTGGGGTGGTGGTGGCACTGCCGTTGAGCCTATATTTTATGCAAGGATGGCTGGAGCAGTTTGCGGTTAAAGATTGGCCGTCGTGGGTTAATTTTCTGCTCTTGGCCATCGGAGGAATAGTATTTACCATTTCGGTAATCTCCGCCCAATCTTACCGTGCAACGCAGATGAATCCGGTGGAGACCTTGAAGGATGAGTAGTGGTGAGCGGGAAAGAAAATAGATGACCATCAAATTCAAGATCTGGTAAATCCCAGGATGGCCGATGAACTTGTAGTGAATCGGAAAAGATATTGAAGCAAAACCAAAAGGGGATTTGACAGCATTGTCGAATCCCCTTTTGGTTTTGCTATTGCCAGCTGCTTATCGCCGCTCCAGTCTGCCCGGTGCTGCACTGTCTGCGCCGATCAGGCTTTCCAGCCTCAGTTTAAGATTTTGTGCCTCTTCCTGATAGCCTCTTTCCTCCAGCAATGGAATGAAATATTTGACCATCTCGATAGATATCATCATCTCCCGGTCATAACTCCGGTTTTCTCGGGTATAAAACTCGATCATGTCCAGCGACTTTTTGGAGATCTTGTCGATGATATCCATGGCTTTTTCATCTTCGCCGACTTCAAAGAAAAGCGGAACGGATTGTCCACTGCTCAGGTCGTAAGGGATCGCTGAGTTTGGCATCGTTTGCAAGCCATAGTTAAGCAAAGTCGCTGCTTGCTCCATCTTATTTTCATCCAACAGCGCCATCACGATCGTATTCAGCGAGCTTCTGTGATTGGAAGCAAATCGTCGGTACTCCTCGTCGAGGTAAGCATCGGGATTGTCCATGCCACGGAAGGCAAACTTCTCCATGTAGTTCTGGTAAGCGAGATCGGTATTGACCAGCTCGTCTCGGATGAAGTCTGGCTTGCGAATCGGAAGCAGGCGATAGGTCATTCCTTCCATCACCACGTGATCCTGTACATTGATCCCAATCGTGGAAAGGGACGTATTGTTGAAGTAGATTGGTCTCTCCCAATTGTTGCTCGTGATTAAGTCGATCAGCATCAAGGTGCCTTTGGTTACATAGTTCCCGGTGACTTGCAGATTCATCTGCGGCGCAAAATACTCCTGAAACTGAGTCGGAACGATCTCATCATTTGCCAAAAAGCTACTATCCACTTCAAGGATCAAATTGCGGGATGGAACCATATTCACGACGCTCTTGCCGCTAGTTTTCATCTTGAGCAGATCAGAGCCGGAGTTCAACAGTCTGAGATATTCTGAAGCGGAGATGGCGTTCAGGTTTTCCTGCTCCATCACATACAGCACGTCGTTGGTTCCTTTTTGGTAGCGCTCCGGAGCCAAAGAAAATGGCAGCGCCTCGGATTCGTTGACTGGTCGCGTCATCTGATTGACATACCAATCCGTGTCAAAGTAGCTCAAGACGATCACCCGGACATCTGTTCGGAAGTTTTCCACTTCTTGTACATACCAAAGCGGGAACGTGTCGTTGTCACCACCGGTGAACAGAATAGCATTGGGTGCACAGGAAGCCAAAAAGTTTCTTGCCGAATCCACCGAGAAGAATCGACCTTTTCTGTCGTGGTCGTTCCAGTTTTGGGCACCCATCAACCCTGCTATTGGCAAGGTGATCAAGGTAGCGATAATCGCAGCGGTACTGAGGTTTTTGGTGAGTTTGGTCAGTCCATGCGCAATCGCCAAGACGCCCAAGCCAGCCCAAATCGCAAAGGCGTAGAAGCTACCTACGTAGATGTAATCTCTTTCGCGGGGCTCGACAGGAGGGGAGTTGAGGTATAGTACCAGCACCACGCCCATCATCAGGAAGAGCATCAGGTTGACATAGAAATATTTTGGATCTTTCTTGGCCTGAAAGAATACTCCAATCAATCCGAGGATCAAAGGCAGCATCAGGTAGTTATTGTGGCCTTTGTTTTCCGTGATGTAGTCTGGGTATTTGTCTCCAAAAGCGTCTGTCAATCCTATCCAAGGCGCATCGGTAAAGTCACTTTCCCTCCCGGAAAAATTCCACATGAAATACCTCCAATACATATGTCCCAGTTGATGGCTGAACATGAAGTAGAGGTTGTCGCCAAAAGTCGGTTCCTGACCTTCTTTAAGTCCCAACTTGGAGCGATAGAGTCGTTTGTGATTTTCCTGAGTGGAATAGATTCTTGGCAGGATCGTCGTCTTGCTTGGATCGTAGGTGTTTTTTAGTTCGTAGTCGACGATCTCGTACTTGTCTTTGCCCTTCATATAGACTGGCGCTCCTTCTTCCTGCTCGACCAATTGTGCGGTGAAGTATTGGCCGTGGAGTAAAGGACGGTAGCCGTACTGTTCGCGCTTCAGGTAAGAGACGTAGCTGATGATGTCCGACGGGCCGTTTTCGTTGATAATCGGATCCTGGTTGGATCGGACAATCACCAAGGCATAACTACCATAGCCGATCAGGATGAAAGTCAACGAAAGCAGTATGGTGTTGAGGATCGCGTGTTGCTTTTGAATAGAATATCGGATGCCATATACTAATGCTCCGAGGAATAGAATGCTGAAGACTATGATGCCGGATCCGAAGGGAAGTCCGATACTGTTGACCATGAAGATCTCCATGGAAGCAGCGGTGCTCGGCAGCCCCGGGATGATCAGGTTGTTGATGATGATCAGGGCGACGCCTCCGAGAAACATCGCGAAAAACGCTCCTTTCAGGCTCGGTTCGTGATATTTTTTGAAATAATAAACCAGCGCCAAGGCAGGCAAAGTCACCAGATTGAGCAGGTGAACCCCAATAGAAAGACCAACCAAATAGGCGATGAAAAGCATCCAGCGGTTTTCCATCTTCGGATCTTGAATGACTTCCCACTTCAAAAACGCCCAAATTACAATCGCTGTGAAGAATGATGACATCGCGTAAACTTCCGCTTCCACCGCAGAAAACCAGAAGCTGTCAGAGAAGGTGTAGATCAGCGAACCAACGATCGCAGAGCCCATCAAGGCGATAGTTTGACCTTTGGTTTCTTGCCCATCTTTGATGGCGAAGATTCTTTTACCAAATAGAGTAATCGACCAAAACAGGAAAAGAATGGTAAATCCGGAGAAGAGCGCACTGCCGACGTTCATCCAATAAGCGACCTGTAGTCCATCGCCCATAGCCAAGAAACTGAAGAACCGATAAACCAACAGCATAAACGGAGCTCCCGGAGGGTGAGGTACTTGCAGCTTATAAGAGACAGCGATGAATTCTCCCGGATCCCAAAAACTGGCGGTTTGTTCTACGGTCAGGATGTATACCAGCGTGGCAACAGCAAAAATGACCCAGCCGGTGACGTTATTGATCTGCTTATAATTGAGCATTAAAACGGAAAATTAGTAGGGGGCGAAAATATAAAATTTTACTCCAAGTCCGGATTTTTTAGCACTTTTTAAAACTCCTGTGGGATAACTGGGAAAAACGGTCGGTGACAAAAATTACCGAAGGTTTGATCTTGGGCCATTACTTTTGTGTTGTATCAATATGAATGACATTGTATGAGCGCTCAAGCAAAAACTTTTCAAGAACTGATCGAAGGAGAAATTCCTGTTTTGGTTGATTTCTTTGCTACTTGGTGTGGACCCTGCAAATCGATGCAGCCGATCTTGGAAGAAACCTCTCGGCAGTTGGGTGCCAAAGTGAAAATTGTAAAGGTGGATGTAGATAAGAACCCGCTTGCCGCCAGTAAATTTCAGGTAAGAGGGGTGCCGACTTTAATCCTTTTCCAGAAAGGGAAAGTGCTGTGGAGGCAGTCCGGCGTAATTCCCGCGCATCAATTGATTCAAGTAATCAGTTCTACTGTTCAGGCAAATGCATGAACTCTTGTGTGATAAAAGTCCTTTAGCCTTTATCGCCTAGTCAATAATTTTATCAAAAGTTTTAGAAGGAAAAATAAATAGCTAGTGATATGAAAATCGAACAAATTTATACCGGATGTCTGGCACAGGGAGCCTACTACTTAGAGTCTGATGGAGAAGCGGCGGTAATTGACCCGCTGAGAGAGGTACAGCCATATATTGAAAAGGCGGAACGGAGAAACGCTAAAATCAAATACGTGTTTGAAACCCACTTCCATGCGGATTTTGTCTCTGGACACCAAGACCTGGCAGCCAAAACCGGCGCCCAGATCGTGTATGGGCCGACAGAGATGCATATGGGTTTCGAAGCCACCATCGCAAAAGACAATCAAGAATTTACATTAGGCAAAGCCAAAATCAAAGTGCTCCATACTCCGGGGCATACGATGGAGTCGGTTTGCTACCTTTTGATCAATGAGGAGGGAAAAGAAGAAGCGATCTTCACTGGGGATACCTTGTTTATCGGGGATGTGGGTCGGCC
Organism: Algoriphagus jejuensis; assembly: GCF_039523455.1. NCBI lineage: Bacteria > Pseudomonadati > Bacteroidota > Cytophagia > Cytophagales > Cyclobacteriaceae > Algoriphagus > Algoriphagus jejuensis. The sequence continues at coordinate 185,499 of NZ_BAAAFI010000048.1, forward strand.
TGATTTGGCACAGAAAGTCTCTTCAGATCTGACTCAGGAAAAGCTTGCCGGACATCTCTATGATTCTCTTCGAAACAAACTCATGCCGCTTTCGGATGATTTGATCGTCTATCCGGCTCACGGGGCAGGTTCAGCCTGCGGCAAAAATATGAGCAAGGAAACCTCCGACACCTTAGGCAATCAAAAGAAAACCAATTACGCGCTTCAGGAGATGACCAAGGAGCAGTTTACAAAAGAAGTCCTGACAGGACTGACGCCGCCTCCCGCGTATTTCCCTCAAAATGTCATGATGAATATTCAAGGCTATGATAGCATAGATGAAGTCTTGGAACGTGGTGTGAGACCTCTGACCCCTTTAGAATTTGAGGTTGCGGCCAATGAAACCGGTGCCTTGATCTTGGATACGCGTGCGCCAGAGGTGTTTGCCAAAGGCTTTGTTCCGAACTCGATTAATATCGGAATAGAAGGAAGCTTCGCGGTATGGGTAGGAGCGATGATTCCAGACCTCAAGCAGCAAATCCTCGTGGTGGCTGAAGAAGGAAAAGAAGAAGAAGTGATCACCAGATTGGCTAGAGTTGGCTATGACTATGCGATAGGTTACCTCAAGGGAGGATTTCAGTCGTGGAAAGAAAGCGGAAAAGAAGTCGATAAGATCACTTCAATTTCCGTGGAAGACTTGGCGGAGATTGTTTCCAATCAACCGGATGCCGCTATACTGGACGTGCGTAAGAATTCAGAGTATCTCTCCGAACATGTGATCGGCGCCGAAAATGCTCCTTTGGATTTTATTAACGAGAGCATGGCCTCAGTGGACAAGGATAAGACCTACTATGTGCACTGTGCAGGTGGCTACCGCTCCATGATCTTCAATTCTATCTTGAGAGCGAGAGGATATGACAACTTGATAGATATCAAGGGTGGATTCAAAGACATCAAAGAATCGGGCAAATTCCCCCTTACGGACTATGTGTGTCCGACGACACTACTTTGAGTAGCAAGTATCTAGTAGCAAGTATCTAGAGGGTATAGATTAGCTATTAGCTTGTTAGATCGAGCACATAACGGTGTCAGGTGGACTATGGTGTTGTCAGGCTGAGCGGAGTCGAAGTCCCCCCCCTTCGGCTTCACTCAGGGTGACATTCCCTTTGGCTTCCCTCTGGGTGCACGCTATTCCATTTATTGATGGCGAGATCCGACGTTAGGCCGCTTCTCTCTGCTCACCACTTATCACTTACGCCTTTCCCCTTACCATTTCAAACTTCCAACGATGAATTCATTCCTACACTGGCTTTCGCAGCCCTGGCCTTGGTATGTGGCCGGGCCAATGATCGGCCTTACCGTTCCCGCACTCTTGCTGCTTGGCAACAAGACCTTCGGAATTTCCTCTTCATTGAGGCATATATGCGCTGCCTGCGTCCCGGCTGGCATTCCTTTTTTCTCTTATAATTGGAAGAAGGAAATCTGGAATCTTCTTTTCGTCCTCGGAATAGGTGTTGGTGGATTTATCGCAGCCAACTTTCTGGCAGATCCTTCCGCGATTGTTATTTCTGAAGCGACACAGGCTGACCTGAGGGCCCTGGGAATTACAGATTTCACCACCTTGATGCCGACTGATATCTTTTCCTGGGAGCAAATCGGTACAGGAAAAGGCCTGCTATTCTTTGTGATTGGAGGGTTTTTGGTCGGGTTTGGTACGCGCTACGCCGGAGGTTGTACTTCCGGTCACGCCATCATGGGGATCAGCAATCTCCAGTGGCCTTCGGTCATCGCTACGATTTTCTTTATGATCGGTGGATTTCTGATGACCCATGTCTTCATGGAGCCATTGATGAAGCTGGTAGGACTCTAAACCAACAAGAACATGTCAAAAGTAGAAATGAAAAATATCGCCGCCCAAGACCCAAACTGTGTCGCGCCCAATCTTCGGAAGGAGCACGAAAAGGGCTGGGAGCTCTTGAAATACCTCATTTTGGGAACACTTTTCGGGATTGTCTTTGTCAAAGCCGAGATCATTTCCTGGTTTAGAATCCAGGAGATGTTCCGCCTCCAGTCCTTCCACATGTATGGGGTGATCGGTTCGGCTGTGGTGACGGGGATGATCTCGGTGCAGCTGATCAAGCGATTGAACATCAAAAGTATGCACGGGGAGACTGTGGTGATTCCGGATAAAGAATTTAAAAAAGGCCAGATCATCGGTGGATTTATCTTCGGCTTGGGTTGGGCGATCACAGGGGCTTGTCCCGGACCGCTTTTTGCCCAAATCGGCAGTGGTTATACCGTGGTGCTGGTGACGTTGATTTCGGCTTTGGCGGGAACTTGGGTGTATGGTAAGTTTGCCGATAAATTGCCGAATTGATTTTAGGAGCATAAGTTGAACTAGTCCCTAGTAGGTGAGCTTGTCGAACCTAAACCAGGGGCTGTTTTTTTATTTAGATGACAGTCTTAACTCGCTGTTGGCAATTTTCGAGGACTCCATCCAATTTCCTGATAACACTTTAAGTCAAGCAGGGTTTCAATTGGAACTTCTAGAACTTTGCCGACCGCTCCCTCATCGGAATCTTTTCCATTCGCTGTTGCCATTGAAAAGGCTATAAAAATGTAGGTCAGTAGGTTACCTGTCAACAAGGGTAAGAAAAGCCTTTTTATTTTATCTTTAAAGATAATGCTGACTGTCAAGGCCTCAAGAAGTACACTTCCTACGCACATTAAGAGGTATGTCGCCACCCAGTTTATCGTGTCGAATGTCGCATGGGGCACAAAGTCGTCGACAACTCCGTGCCAAATTAACATCGCCCAAATCATAGTAAAAGTCCCGACAGACCCTGACACCAAGTTTCCAATCACCGAAGAAATGATGGATTTTGCCCACGGGTATTTTAAAAAGGATTTGATTATGAATATTTCAATTGCAACTGTCCCGAAAACCAGAAACCAAAAATTTCTAAGCTCCTCACTGATGTAAAGGGCAGGCCATACCATATTTTCCAAGATCGCCAACATTGTCTTTTTTCCTTATTGGAACATAAATTTGTCCTGAGGTTGGTCTTGGGGAAGCGCATTTTGCGTCCATTTCGGGGGACTAGCTGGCTCTCCAAAGATTTCCCTAAAGATATCAGACATCCCATAAAACGAAACGATGTTTTTCCAAAGAGAATAGATTGTTTTCTAGGCTCTATTCCATCTTAGAAATAGGGGTGCCTTGTTTTGGTACACGTCAAGGCTTTTGCTGACAGCTTTTTTTGCTAACACGACTATCTTCCAAAGGTATATTGACCGGATGCTTCCCGCTTCCCACCTTAGTCAAACACCTTCTTCATGATAAACCTGATCAGAAAGATGGCTGAGATGATCACTGCTCCCACGATTACAAACTCCATTTGCGTTCTTTTTTGACAAAACTAGCGTCTCTCGACAATAGTTTGCCTCTTCGGTGAATCTTTCCCGATTTGCGGGGCAATTTGGCTACCTTTGACCACCTATTAAACCAACCTATTAAATTCATGAATTACCTTTCCAAACGCCGTACGGCCGTGGGAGCGATGTTTTTTTTCGTCGGTCTTTGCTTCTCTACCTGGGCCTCCCGGATCCCTGACATCCAAACTAAGTTTAACCTGTCGGAAGGGCAATTGGGGACTTTATTGCTCTTTTTACCGATTGGATCGGTGATTGGACTGCCGATTGCAGGCTGGGCGGTGCACCGTTTCGGTAGCCGAAGCGTGAGTATTTTCGGTGGAGTGGCCTACGCCCTGACCTTGCCGTTGATCGGATTGAGCACGTCTACCTGGATGCTGCTGCCGGTGCTGATCTGCTACGGAATGCTCGGGAACGTGATGAATATCTCAATGAACACGCAGGGATTGAACTTGGAGGATCAGATGGGAAAGAGCATTCTGGCGTCCTTCCATGGCCTATGGAGCCTGGCCGGATTTACAGGTGCAGGATTGGGTGCAGCCTTGATACTGTTGGGAATGAATCCAGCACAGCATTTCGGTGTAGTCACCCTCATATCGTTGACGATTATATTTTTTGCAAAAGGCTTGATTGTGAAAGAAGAGAAATCTTCTGGAGGTGGAGGGCTTGTCTTGAAAAAACCGGATTCTCTGTTGCTACGAGTCAGCTTGATTGCTTTTCTAGGCATGATGGCCGAGGGTTGTATGTTTGATTGGAGTGGCGTCTATTTCAAAAAAGTGATTCTCGCCGACCCGGAGTTGGTGGCGTTGGGTTATGTCGCTTTCATGGGAGCGATGGCCTCCGGGCGATTTGTCACCGACAAGCTTGCAGCCAGATATACCAAAGTCGCGGTGATTCAGGTTAGTGGATTTTTGATTTTTGCAGGATTGCTGATCGCAGTGCTTTTCCCTCACGTGTGGGCAGCGACCTTCGGATTTCTATTGGTGGGACTGGGAGTGGCCTCGATCATACCGCTGTCTTATGGGATTGCCGGTAGATCTAAGCTGTATTCTCCGAGTGTGGCCCTTGCTTTAGTGTCCACGATTTCCTTTTTTGGGTTTTTGCTTGGGCCTCCTTTGATTGGGTTTGTGGCAGAATTGTTTGATTTGAAAATATCCTTTGCGCTGGTAGCAATGTGTGGGATGGGGATTTTATTACTTTCGAGCTTTCGTAAAAAAGTGTTTTTGATCCCACCCAAATTCCCCAAAAAAGTAAGTACATGAGTTTACCCGAAAACTTCCAATTTTCTAAAACGTTTGAAGTAGGTTCTTTTCAGGTCAATCCTGATGGAAATATCCGCCTTACCTCCTTGGCAGATTTGTTTCAGGAGATCGCTTGGGCGCATGCAGATTCTGCGGAATTTGGAAGAAACCTCTCTGGAATGAGCCTGATGTGGGCCCTGTCTCGACTAGACTTCAACATCATCCAATTTCCAAAATGGGGAGATTCCATCCGACTGTTTACGGGCTCCACCGGTGCTGACAAGTTGTTTGCCTTTCGTGATTTTATGGTGTGGGACCAGCAGGAGCGGGTATTAATCCGAGGAACGTCCTCTTGGCTACTGCTCAACTCGACCACCAAACGTATCCAAAAACCCGTGGCCGTGCTGCCTCCGGCGCTTTTTGATCCCTCGATGAAACCCGAACGACAGCCGCAGAAAATCTTAGCAAAAGGAGCGTTAGTAGGGTCAGAGACGATCAAAGTGAGATTTTCTGACCTCGACCTCAACTACCATGTCAACAACACCAGCTATATCCGGTGGGTAGAAAACATGATGGCCGAAATCAACCTTTTTCCAAGCCAGCTTTCTATCAATTATCTTGCAGAATGTGTCGGCGGAAATGTGGTGGAGTTGTCTCTCTTTAAGGAGGGAGCACGGTATTTTGTAGAAGGAAGAGTAGGGGTAAAGCTGGTATTTATTGCACAGGTTTCATGAAGTCACGGAGAATGATTAATTAGAAAATCTGAGGGTAACTCTCGACTTCTTCTGCCTAGATGATTGAGTCTAGCTTTTAGTGAGTACAGCGCAGGACACTTGTATTGGTGTTGAATCCATCAATCTGGTGTTGGTTCTGGAGTTAGTGTTTTTTGAAGTAGCGTTGACCGAAGCCCCATTGTGGCGGTTGGGATGCTGTAGTTTTCATTTACTTGGTATCATGTGACAGGAGTCACTGCAAGTAGTACCTGAAATACCTGACTTTTGTACCTTGTTCGATCACTATGAAAGCGTCAATCCAGCCATTTGTCAAACTAATCTCCTTGTTGGTTGCTCTGTTGGGGTTATCAGTGACGCTAGTAGGGGGTGTAGGTTTGGTTTTGTTATTGTCCACATTGGGCATATCCTTACCTGAACCGACGGAAAAGGGTGCGGAAGCTCCGAAGACTTTGGTGGAAACAGCAAAGATCCAGCCGCTGGACGATTCTACAGGTATGTGGAGGGCGCCCGATCTGTCCGAACTCGACGATATGCCAAACGGCGACGAGATCAAGTATGGGAGAGATCTGATTGCCAATACATCTGAATACTTAGGTCCACGGGGAAAAGTCCGGGCCATGTCCAACGGAATGAATTGCCAAAACTGCCACCTAAAGGCCGGTACCGCCCCGCTGGGTAATAATTACAGTGCTGTGGCAGCCAACTATCCGAAAGTACGCGCCAGATCAGGTCAATCCGAAGATATCCAGAAACGGATCAACGATTGTCTGGAGCGAAGTTTAAACGGTCAGACACTGTCCCGTGATTCCAAGGAGATGAACGCAATGGTTGCTTACATTGCATGGTTGGGCAAAGAAGTGCCAAAAGGGGAGTCCCCCAAAGGTGTCGGACTATATGACGTGCCGATTTTGGACAGAGCTGCGGATCCGGTCAGAGGCAGATCAGTGTATGATACGCAGTGCGCAAGTTGCCATCAGACTGATGGACAAGGTATTGCCAACGCTGACAATTCCGGATACTTGTATCCCCCGCTGTGGGGTGAAAACAGCTATAATTCCGGTGCGGGTCTTTTTCGCCTATCGCGATTCGCAGGCTATGTGAAAGCGAATATGCCTTTTGGAGCTAGTTACCAGAGGCCGCTTCTTACCGATCAGCAAGCTTGGGATGTTGCTGCTTATGTCAACAGCCTGGATCGACCGCAGAAGGATCTGTCAATGGATTGGCCGGACAAATCCAAAAAGCCAATGGATCATCCCTTTGGCCCTTTTTCGGATGAATTCTCAGAGCAGCAACACAAGTTTGGACCCTTTCAGCCAATCAAAGAAGCAAAAGCAAAATTCAAGTGAAGAAGAGAATAGCAGTCGCTATTTTTCTTTTGCTGTACCTACCGATCATAGCGGGGGCACAGGAGAAGGAAAAGAAGGTCAGTGTTTTGCCTGATGTTCAGTTTAGGACATTTTGGATGAATACCAGCTATCCAGATGTGGAGTTTAAGGATGATTTTGCGTTGGGAATGAGTTTGAATTTGGGCTTGAAAGCCGAAATTTTGGAGCATTGGAAATTCCAGGTGGGTTATCGTGCGTTTGCTAATGTGACGAGTTCTGAGATCTGGAGGCCCGATCCCACTACTGGTCAAGCCAACAGGTATGAAACAGGTCTTTTTGATATCCTAAATGCGACTGATCGGTTTTTTGGACAGCTGGAGACTTTTTCCCTAGAATATTCCACCCTAAAATTCGGAGTGAAAGCAGGCCGTATGGGCATCAATTCGGATTGGGTCAATGCACAGGACGGGAGACTTTCTCCCACGGCTGTTGAAGGAGTAAGACTATGGTTTATGCCAGATTCCAAGTGGAGTTTTTCCCTTTGGGGCATCGGAAAGTTTGGCGTCCGGGGCACTAGCGAATGGCTGGAAGTGGGGGAGTCGGTCGGAGTCTTTCCTCAGGGACGGAGCGTCGAGGGACAGCCTGGAAATTACTTTGGTCAGACCGACAGTGACTTGCTGGCGATCCTGGAGATCCATCGAAAAACTGGCAAAAATGCAAAGTTGAAATTCTCAAACACGTTTGCAGAAAATCTGTTTTCTATTTATTGGTTGGAAATAGCATCAACCAAGCCAAAGCAGAAGGGTAGCATCCTTTGGGGTTTCCAATCTGGATTTCAACATGGGGTAGGCAACGGAGGCAATGCCGATCCAAATCTCCGATACAAAGCACCTTCTGACCGCAACTACGTCTTGTCGGGCCGGCTGGGTTGGAATAATTCTCGCTGGATCACGCATCTTAACTATACTCATGTCGGCGGTAGGGGGAGATGGCTAAGTCCTCGCGAATGGGGCAAGGACGCTTGGTACACCTTTGTGCCCAGAGAGCGTAATGAGGGCTTTGAGTCTGTCGATGCTTTGGTGGCTTACGGAGAATATGGGTTTGCAAAAACGCCACTCGTTATTTACGGACATTTGGGGTTTCACTGGCTAGCTGATATGTCAGATGCTGCTATAAATAAATATAATTTTCCAAGCTACTATCAGCTAAACCTTGGGTTGAAATATCATCCAACCAAACTCAAGAATTTTGAATTTCATTTTATTTTGATGAATAAGGAGCCTATGAAATCTGAAAATCTGAGCTCCAATCAGATCTACAACAAAGTGGACATGATTCATTTCAATGGGATTGTAAATTGGTTTTGGAACTAGGTGTTGCAGCTCAGGATCTTAAGCTTTCGTGGCTTGGAGCTAAGTATTGGTTGGTTTTGAATTCGAAGAAATCAGCCTTCTGTCGGCCTGAAAAGCAGGCCTCTCGCAGGAAAAACCGTTAATTGAATAGATCAGAGTGGCGATGAAGTTAGGTTTCTTCATGGCAGTAGTCCTTTTCATTTAGTGCTGAATTAGGAAAAGCGGATCCCTTTTCCCACCTTTGTGCCATCGAAGAAATGTTTTCGGTACTTGTCATCAAGTTTAGCATCGGTACTATGCCTGCTTAAGTAGCAAATCAAGAGTTCTCCAGTAAGGGTATTAATTCTTCTTCTTCTACTTTTTTAATTCAAAAAGTGATCACTTCATTTTCTGGATTAAAATTTGCAGTTTACAACCCTTTCAACAATTCAAGATTTCGTTCCACTTAAAAGACATACTTATCAAGACTATCCGTTTTGCGGAATCAGATTTGTCTGATTTCTCCATTGCTCTCAAAAGCAGAGTAAACGCTTACTTCAAATCCACCCAAAAATCTAAGTTTGCAAATTCAGAGATGATCATCAAGACACTAGTCATGGTGAGTCTTTATTTTGTGCCCATGATCTTGGTGATCACTGGGGTCGCAAGCCAAACTTGGCAGCTATTTGCCTGTTTTATCATCACTGGTTTTGGTATGGCCGGTATCGGAATGGGAGTCATGCATGATGCCATTCACGGCACTTACTCCAAAAACCCCCTAATTAACAAATTGCTGGGATATACGCTCAATATGGTAGGTGCAAATGCCACTGTTTGGAGGATCCAGCACAATGTCTTACACCACTCCTATACCAATATCTCGGAAGGTGACGACGATATCAACGCGCCTTTCTTTTTGAGATTTACTCCCAATGTAGAGCGGAATTCCCTCCACCCTTATCAGCACTGGTACACCTGGTTTTTCTACGGACTTTCCACTATTTCTTGGATTACTTCCAAGGATTTCATCAGGTTCAACCGCTACTATAGCATGGGGCTGATCAAAGGCAAGAACATCTATAGAAACACCGTAATCAAGATCGCAGCTTGGAAAATTGTCTACTATCTGTTTACACTGGGTCTTCCGATTCTGTTTTCTCCATTTGGGATTGGTGAGATTTTGCTGGCATTTTTTGTCCTGCATTTTATTACAGGCTTGAGCATTTCACTGGTTTTTCAGACTGCTCATATTATGCCTGATGTAAATTTTCCCCAAGCCGACGAACACGGCACCGTAGAGGGTGAGCGCATGCTGCACCAATTGGCTACTACTTGCAACTACTCCGAACGAAGCAGGATATTTTCCTGGATGATCGGTGGTCTTAACTATCAGGTAGAGCATCACTTGTTTCCCGATATCTGTCACGTGCACTATCGGAAAATTGCCCCGATTGTAAAGGCCACTGCGGCCGAATTCAATATTCCATATCATTCAAAAAAGACATTTTTTGATGCTTTGCAGTCCCATTTCAAAATGCTGTACTACCTAGGTAATACAGAGATGGTAGCAGTCAAAGCTTGAACAAAATCCCATGAGTATATCTAGAAGAAATACAAAGCCTTCCACACCCCGAAACGGAGTTGTGGACAGAAGGCAAGTGAAAAAGAAAAAGGAATCTACGCTTGATCCATCGCTTTTTGTGAAGAAAGCCAAGCCAACCGGTCAGGCTGGTTTTCGTACCGAAAAATCCTTTAACGACCTCAGTCTAAATGAAAGACTGTTGGCCAATATCCTGGCCAAGGGCTATCAAACCCTTACCACGATTCAGGAACAATCCATCCTGCCCCTGCTGGACGGAAGAGACATGATGGCGATCTCCAAGACGGGTTCTGGTAAGACCGCCGCGTTTTTGATTCCGATCATTGAGCATGCGTTGAAAGATCCCCGGAACTATACCGCCCTGGTGGTGACTCCGACACGGGAACTTGCGCTACAGATTGAAGAGGAATTCAAGAGCTTGACCAAAGGCTTGCACCTGTATTCTGCTACTTTCATCGGCGGAACGAATATCAATTCGGATTACAAGCAGCTGGAGCGCAAGCTTCAAGTGGTTGTCGGTACACCGGGTAGGTTGTTGGATCTTTCTGACAGAAAGTTGCTTAAATTGAATCAAGTCAATACGCTCGTTTTGGACGAATTTGACCGCATGCTGGACATGGGTTTTGTCAATGACGTGAAAAAGCTCGTGAACCTGATCGGAAGACGCGATCAGACACTACTTTTCTCTGCGACACTTGAGCCTGGGCAAAAACAACTGATCTCCACGCTGCTCCACAATCCGATCGAAGTGATCGTGGAAAATGCCGGAGGTACCAACGAAAACATAGAACAGCAGACCGTAAAGGTGCCTGAAGGCGCTGAAAAGGGCGACATGCTGATCAATATGTTGAAAAGTCCGGATATGGAGAAAGTGATTCTTTTCACAGAAACCAAACGACTTGCCGACAGGCTCGCAAAAAAACTGAATCAAGCCGGCATCGCTGCGGGGCAGATTCATGGAGATAAGTCCCAGAACTTTCGGGTCAAGATGATCGACGAGTTCAAAAAAGGGGGAATAAGGGTGCTGGTAGCTACTGATGTCGCTGCCAGAGGAATCGACGTAGCTGATGTCTCTCATGTGATCAACTATCAGCTACCGATGACCATGGATGCCTACATCCATCGTATCGGCAGGACTGGCCGCGCCGGCAAAGTCGGCCACGCCATCACTTTTGTAAATTAAAATCTGACCTATGTCTAAAAATCAAAACACATTCATTAAAAAACAAAAGGCAGAACTGAAGAAGCGGAAGCAAAAGGAGAAGCTCGAAAAGAAACTGGATCGCAAATCTCAGCCTAAAGACGGAAGCCTCGACAATATGATCGTCTACGTCGATGAGTTTGGAAATTTCTCTGACACTCCACCGGAACCGCCAATTGTAAAAAAAGCAAATTCAACACAAACAAATCAAAACCGAGTAAAAACAAATCAAAATTTCAGAAATCATGAATGAAGGAACAGTAAAATTCTTTAACACTACCAAAGGCTTCGGATTCATCACTCCAGATGACAACAGCGAAGACGTATTCGTACACCACAGCGGTCTGGTTCACGAAATCCGTGAAAACGACAAAGTTCAGTACGACTTGGTACAGGGAAAGAAAGGCATCAATGCCGTTAACGTAAAGGTTGTTCGTTAATCAGAACTCTTCTTACTAAAAAGATCCCCGCAGGCTTACCGGCGGGGATTTTCTTTTTTAGGACGCTTTCACTTCATTAACCAACTCTTCTCCATTTTCAAATGCCGTGATGTTGGTTAAAGTCGTTTGGGAGATTTGTGCCAAAGCCTCCTTGGTCAGGAATGCCTGATGGCCTGTGACCAGCACATTAGGGAACGTCATCAGCCGTGCAATCTGCTCGTCCTGCATGATTTCTTCGGACAGATTTTTGAAGAAAATATTCTCTTCCTGCTCGTACACGTCGATTCCGAAGTAGCCGATCTTTTTGTTTTTCAGGGCTTTGATAGCAGCCTTGGTTTCGATCAGCGCCCCCCGACTGGTATTGATCAGCGCAACACCGTCCTGCATGTGTTTGATCGTAGTTGCGTTGATGAGGTGGTGGGTTTCTGGAGTCAGTGGGCAATGCAGCGAGATGATATGACTGCTGGAAAGGACCTCGTTCAAAGGGAGATAAGTGACGCCCAGTTGTTTCATTTCCTCATTTTCGTAGATATCATACGCGATCACTTTGCAGCCAAATCCTTTCGCAATCCTGCAAAAAGCCCGGCCGATCGCGCCGGTGCCGATCACGCCGATGGTTTTGCCATGAATGTTTACACCGGTTAGACCTTCGAGTGAAAAGTTGTTTTCGCGGACACGGTTGTACGCTTTATGGGTCTTTCTTGCCAAAGTTAAAATTAGCGCAATCGCATGCTCAGCTACCGCTTCGGGGCTGTAAGCCGGTACACGCACGATTTTCAATTTATTCGTCTCAGCGGCATCCAGGTCGACCTGATTGTACCCTGCACATCGGAGAGCAATCAGTTTGATGCCGAGCTGTTTCAATTTTTTGACGATAGCGGCATCAATATGGTCGTTGACAAACGTACAGATTGCCTCATGACCTTCTGCAAGAGATACCGTATGGATATCGAGTTTGGCTTCGAAATAACTGAAAGAGTGCCCGAATTCAGGCAAGATGCGGTCAAAACTCTGTCGATCATAGGACTTGGTGCTGAAGCAGGCGATGTTCATTTTTGTGTTTTATTAGAAAAATTCGGTCAAAGATTTGATTTTGGGGATTTAGAGACGATTTCTTTTTAGTTTCAAGGAAAATTAACTCATCTATGAAAAAGCTAATCTATCTCATTCCTATTGTGCTTTTCTGGTCATGTACTGAGCCTAAGTCGGTGGAGACCATTGAAGAAACTGTAACCGAAACCTCACCAATCGTCAAAGAAGTAGCTATGCCAGATTCTGTACTCCGTCACGTTGTCCTTTTTGGATTCAAAGAAACCGTCTCGCCTGAAGAAATTCACAAAATCATCGACGCCTTCAAAGCCCTTCCTTCAGAGATCTCCGAGATCAAAGGATTTGAATGGGGTACTAACAACAGTCCGGAAGGTTTGAATCAGGGTTTGACCCATGCATTTACGCTGACGTTTCATTCTGAGGCAGATCGAGATGCCTACTTGCCACATCCGGCCCACAAAGCATTTGGAGCTATTCTCGGATCCAGTTTGGCAAACGTAACCGTGGTTGACTACTGGGCAAAGCCTTGATTACTTGCTGATTGGAAGGGTACTGCCGTCCGTCTCGGCAGATTCTGAACTGTTGATCACTTCGGTTACAACAAATTCGCTGGTGCCTCTCCATGGCAGCATGCCGTTAAATTCCTCATAGCGCAGTTCGAGGTGTTTGCCCGAATTGCGCTCCAGTATTGCAGCCACTTCTTCGTCAGTGACACTGAATCGAAACTCGTTACTTTGTAGTGCACCGGAGGTCGGGCTTTGAAAGCCTTCCTGGACCATTCGGCCTTCCCACGTTTTGAACACGACTCCTTTTTTTACAAAATAGTTGAGACTGCCGGCTTTCACGCCTTCACCGAATACAAAATAGAACTTCCACCAAAAAACGATTCCAAGTACCACTACGAGAATCAGGCCGGCGATCCAGGCAAATTTTTTCATAAGTCAAGAATATGTTTGACTAAATATAATCAGTGATGTGATTAAAACTTATGAGCAAACAAAAAAATGGCGCCCTCTGGACGCCATTTTTTTTGAATACCGCACCGATTTGAACCTGGTGCTTCTCAGGGTTTCTCGGTCTTTTAGTCGACCAACCACAAGTAATCGCCATATCCAGCAGCTTCCATCTCAGCTTTCGGAATAAACTTCATCGCCGCGGAATTCATGCAATAGCGAAGGTTTGTGGGCTCTGGGCCATCGTAAAAGGAGTGACCAAGATGGCTCTTTCCGAATTTACTTCGGGTTTCCACCCGAGTCATGCCTGCAGATCTATCGATGGGCTTTTCCAAGGCTCGAGCGTCAATTGGCTTGGTGAAGCTTGGCCAACCCGACCCCGATTCGTATTTGTCTTTCGAGCTAAATAGTGGCGCGCCTGATACGATGCAAACATAAATTCCAGATTCCTTATTTCCATTGTATTCGTTTTGAAAGGCATATTCAGTAGCATCTTCCATGGTGACTTCGTACTGCAAATCGGTCAGTTTGGCTTTAAGCTCTGATTTGGAGGGATCTGGATATTTTTTTGCGCTCAGTTCGGGCCAGTGCGATTTAATAAATGCGTCACGCCCTGATCCATTTCTGTAAGCGTAGTATTCATCTGGGCTCTTTTTGTAGTAGTCCTGATGGTATTCTTCTGCAGCATAGAAATTGGTGTACTTGATAATCGGTGTGGCGATCGGTTTGCCAAATCGTTTGGAATCATCTAGACGAGCTTTACTGTCTTCAGCAACTTGTCTTTGGCTGGCATCATGAAAGAAAATTGCGGACTCGTACTGAGAACCGCGATCGAAGAAGGATCCACCCACATCGGTAGGGTCATAGGTTTGCCAGAAGATGTCTACTAGTTCTGAATAGCTGATGACTTCAGGATCAAAAGTGATTTGAACAGATTCCCGATGTGAAGTCTTGCCGGAGGATACTTCACCGTAGGTTGGGTTCTTTTCTTTACCTCCAGCGTAGCCAGAAACAACAGAGATAACGCCGTCAATACCTTCAAAGGGAGCTTCTACGCACCAAAAACACCCTCCGGCGAATGTTGCTAGCTGTGTCTTGGAGGAAAAAGTTTCTGTAGAAGCCGATTCAGAACTCCTGTCAGTGGCTTCTTTCTCTGCAGAGGGACTGCCGCAAGCCATTAGAAGGCTAAATATCAAACTCATCATAAGCGCTGGAATTGTTTTTTTAACAAATGGCATTAGGTAAATCATGGGTGGAATTTTCTCTTGGTAAATGGGAAACGCTCGAAGGATAGTAACTGTTCAGCATATTCATTAAAATTCGGAACGTGATCTTTGAGCTAAAGTACGCATGTAGCTAGAAATCGGATCTAGAGGAGCAAGAAATCAAAGCTTATAGGATTAGTTAATCGGACTAGCGTGGGCCATCACACCGATTGTCACCCCATATGTTTTAGGAAAAAGTCTTTCAATTGTTTGGCCTCATCTTCATCCACTTTTTTGTCCTCCAGCACGGTTTTAAGAAGCTCGGCCAATTCGTCGATAGGAGATTGGGTCTGAAGTTGACTGTGTTTTTCCAGCCATTTGTTGAGTTTGTAGATCTCGTAGGTATTGACATCCCCGCTGGCCACAATCCCGTGGAAGACTCCTCCCAAGAAATGGATGTTGGTGGCGGGGTCACCGTCGGCACCAAGTTCAGCTAGAAAGGTTCTTAAGATGGTTTTGACTTGTTCCAGTTCTTCGGAGTTGACCTTGCCCTCATCGATGATCGGTTTGATTTGCTCGTAAAGGTGATGAAACGGCTCCTGTTCACATATCCGCGCGTATTCCCGACACCAATCCTTCAAAGCCTGAAATTCATTCCGATCGACCACTCCGTCGAGTGTGACCCCGTAGATCAGCCCTGAGAGCTGATACGCCGCATTTTTTCCTTCGGTTATAGTTGGGTTTTTCATCTGAAAGTTTTTTCAGAATTTACAATCTATCCCACTAAGATGCTCAAACTGATGGCGTTTTTTTTAGAATAGGGTAATTTTCCTACCGCATGCCTACCTGAAATTCAGAGAAAAAACCGTGCGTTCATTTGGAATTGAAGTCACTTGTAGGCTGCCTCGATGAAGGTTCATGATCTGTCTGGAGATGGCCAATCCGATCCCTGATCCGGTTTTCTTTGTCGTATAGAAGGGGACAAAAATTCGCTCCAGCGCCTCTGGTATGATTCCCGCTCCGTTGTCCTCGACCTGAATGCTGGTTCCCAGATCGCCCTGGCCCAAGGCCCTGAGAAAAATAGTCCGGTCAGCCTGATTTTGGACGGATTCCGCGGCATTTTTGACTAGATTGATCAGGATCATTGTGATCTGGTCCGGGTCGCAAAGCACCTCCAATTCGAGGGGTACAATCTCAGTTTGGATGTCAATGTGTTTCGACTTCAGCTCTTCTTTCATCAGACCGATTACGTTTTCAAAAAGCACTCGAACCGGAATCAGCTCCTTTTTTGGTTCGGGAATATTAGTGTAGTCCCGGTAAGCATTTACAAAAGAGACCAATCCCTTGCTCCGGTTGGCAATAGTGTCCAAACCTTCTTGAATGTCTTGAAAACCGTCTTTTTTGATCAAGAATCCCTCTTGCTGTACATAGCTGTCCTCGTCTAGGATCGTGCGTAGCGACTCCACCAAACTCGATATTGGCGTGATCGAATTCATAATCTCGTGACGAAGGACTTTGGTCAAGTTTTGCCAGGCTTCTAGTTCGTTGGATTGGAGTTCTGCGTTGATGTTTTGGAGGGAAAGCAATGACCAGCTTTGGCCTCCCATCTTGAGCGAGGCGGATTGGATGATCAGGTGAAGATTGCTGTTCACCCGAAAGGAAATTCGTTGTCCGGGCTTCATGTCGGTCACCTCTTTGAGAAGCTTAGGGGAGAGCTTGCCCAGGTCTGTGATGTCCCTGAACTGCGGGATCTGAAGCAAATGCTTGGCGGCATTGTTGATCACACCGATTTTTCCGGCTGAATTGAAAGAGATAATTCCAGTATTGATGTGCTGGATGATGATCTGAAGGAATAGCATCTGCTCTTCCTTTTCGGCACGGGTTTGCTTGAAGACTTCCATCACCTCGTTGAAGGCTTTGTTCACTTCGCGAAATGAACCTCCCATCTTGCTGTCTGATGTAAACGAAGACGAAAAGTCGGTGAATCGAATGGAGTCGAGAAAGCGGGCCAATTTGTGATTGATCGAATTGACGTAATAGATCATTTCTCCGGCTAGGAAAATGACGATCAGAGCCAAAATCGCCGGTGCAAGCCAAAGATTTTGGGCATAGAACAACCAAATCCCCAGAAACAAACATGTTGTAATCAATGCGATCCGTAAAGAAATCCCAACTGAAAACCTCTTATAGACCATATTTTTCCAGTCTTCTATAAAGCGAAGATCGAGTCAAGCCCAACTCGTCCGCAGCGCGGGTGATGTGACCGTTGTGTTTTTGAAGTGCTTTGCGAATCAATATCCGCTCGACATCTTCGATGTTCAGGTGCTCTAGACTGACTGATTCTTCCTTTTGATCAGGTTGAGCCATTTTTTGTAAAAAGAGGTCTTCCGGCTGCAGCACGTTGTGACTACTCATGATGACCGCCCGCTCGATGCTGTGCTGGAGTTCGCGGATATTTCCCGGCCAGTGGTATTTCATCATTCGCTTGAGCAGAGGTTCAGAGGCTTTGCGGATGTCTTTGTTGTATTTTTTGGAGTAAAAAGCGATGAAGTGATCTGCTAAAAGTGGGATGTCGTTGACTCTTTCCCGCAGTGGCGGAAGTTGGATTTCGATAGTATTGATGCGGTACAGCAAATCCTGGCGGAAGGTGTTGTCATACACCATGTTGTGTACAGACAAATTTGTCGCCGAAATCAGTCTAATATTGACGTCCACAGGACGGTTGGCACCGACTCTGGTGACCTGTCGGTTTTGAAGTACGGCCAAGAGTTTTGCCTGGAGTGGGAGGGGAAGATTGCCGATTTCATCGAGGAAGAGCGTGCCTTTATGCGCCTGTTCAAATCGGCCAGCTCGGTCCTCCTTGGCATCGGTAAAGGATCCCTTTTTGTGGCCAAAAAGTTCCGACTCAAAGAGGGTAGCCGTGATGGATCCTAAATCCACTCCCACAAACGCCTCTCGGCTTCTGCGCGAATGTCGGTGAATCGCGCGTGCGATCAGTTCTTTTCCGGTACCGTTTTCTCCCAAGATCAGCACATTGGCATCGGTCGCGGCGACCCGCTCTATGGTTTCAAAAATTTGCTGCATCGCCCCGCTTTGGCCGATGATGTCTTTGAATTTGTTGTCAGCGTCTTGCTGTAGGGTGTCTTTTTGGTCTTTGAGGAGATTAACTTCGAGCTTTTTCTGTCTCAGTTTCAGTGCGGAATTCAGCGTGGCCAGCAGGCGCTCATTTTCCCAAGGCTTCAACACAAAGTCTGTCGCTCCTTCTTTGATCGCCCTTACGGCAAGATTCACATCGCCATAGGCCGTGATCAGCACCACGACTGCGGATGGGTCCAGCTCCAATATTCTGTCCAACCAGTAAAATCCCTCTTGGCCTGAACTCACGTCCTTGGTGAAGTTCATGTCGAGCAGGATCACGTCATAGCTTTCATTGTGGGTCAGGATCGGCAGTAGATCCGGATTGGTTTCGGTATCCACCTGTGCAAAATGTCGCTTGAGAAAAATTTTTGCCGCCTTTAGGAGGTCTTCGTTGTCATCTACGATGAGTATTTTGCCGAATCGTTGGTCGTTCATGGAAAAAGGCGCTTATATATTTTGGAAACTAAAGAAAGACAGAAGAGGCAGTCAGCGATGCATTTCATAGAATTTCGAAAATCAAATAGCCCCTCAGCAAATTCAATCCGAACATTCGCCGCTACGAGTGAAAACCGATCCCAGCCACTGCAAACTGTCTGTCACTCTTCTTTCCAAAAGTTTGCCGCTTTTTTATAAGTATCAAATTCGGCCAAAAAGTGCCATTTTCGGACGAATTGGGCTGATTTTGAGTTCAACTTTTCCTTGAAAAAGGTACGGAGAAAAATTCGGCTTCGAACCACTTTTGTTCGGTGGCGGACGAAAATGTTCGACAGTTGAAAATCGAAATTTAAGGAAATCTTGTTTAGGAGTGCCCTGAGGCAATATTTTGCATGGCACAACCTTTGGCACAAAGAGGACAAGCCAAGTAGGGCATTTTCACACAATGGATAGAAAAATAGAAAAGAAAACCTGGACTCTCCGGAGAATCGCCGCCGTCGCCGGCGGTGTTGTCTTATTGGGGGGAATTATTTACCAAATCGGATTTGCAGACCATCGGTCTACCATGAATGTCGAGCAGGATCGACTCAGTATCGCGACCGTTTCCACCGGCGAGTTTACCGATTACATCTTGGTGTCTGGACAGATCGAGCCATCTAGGACAGTTTATCTGGATGCAATCGAGGGTGGGGTGGTCGATCAAGTGGTACGCGAGTCGGGGGCTTTGCTGCGCAAGGGTGATACTATCTTGGTGCTCTCCAACTCCAACCTTCAGCTGGACGTGATGCAGCGGGAGACCATGCTCTACGAGCAGATCAACAACCTGCGTCAAACCCGACTTTTCCTGGATCAAAATGACTTGGTCCAGTTGGGGCAACTGGCGGAGATTGATTACCAGATCAGTTTGCTGGAGCCTCAGTATAAGAGATTCAAGGAACTTCACTCAAAAAAGCTGGTTTCTGACCGGGAATTCGAAGAAGTGAAGGAGCAATACGAATACAATCTGAAAAGAAAGGAATTGACCTATAAGTCATATAAAAGTGACTCGATGGCCAGGTCATATCAGCTGACCCAGCTACGGCAGTCAGAAGGAAGGATGAACGCTTCCCTGAACGGGGTCGGCAATATCCTTGACAATCTGGTCATCACCGCGCCGATCGCGGGTCAATTGGCCACACCACAGCAACTCGAAATCGGCCAAGCCATCACATCTGGACAGCGCTATGGACAAATAGACATGCTGGATGAATTTAAGGTCAGGGTGCCGATCGACGAACTTTATCTTCCTCGAATCAGCACAGGACTGCGTGGGAAATTTACGCTTAGTGGTCAGGACCACGAGTTGGAAATTACCAAAAGCTACCCAACGATCACCAATGGTCGATTTGAAGTGGACATGGCGTTCACCGGTGAAAGTCCTACCGGTATTCGTCGCGGTCAAAGCGTAAGGATACGTCTGGAATTGGGGCAAAGCGAAGAGAGTTTGCTGCTTCCTACCGGCGGGTTCTTCAAGGACACGGGGGGAAACTGGGTGTTTGTGCTTAATCCTACGACCGGTGTTGCCGAAAAGCGAAACATTCGCTTGGGTAGAAAAAATCCTGAATTCTATGAAGTTTTAGAAGGGCTGACAGAGGGTGAAAAAGTCATCGTCAGCGGCTATGAGAATTTTGGGACGAATGAGGTGCTGGAGTTGAAGTAGAAAGAAAGACTGAAGACCGAAGACAGGAGAACGAAGATGTTTTAATGATCTAGCGTATTTTTAGTTCAGCAATAGCTTGGCGAATCTTTGTTTATTAAGGAAAGATAAAATGGGTTTCAAATTTGAAAAGTTGATTATTTGGCAGAAAGCGATGGATTTGGCCGAAGAAATTCAGGAATTGTCTAAGAAGTTTTCAAATGAGGAGGTGTATAATTTGACAAGTCAAATTCGTAGAGCGGCAGATTCCATTGCGCTTAATATCGCAGAAGGTTCGATCGGCCAAACTAACCCAGAGCAGGGTAGATTTATCGGCTACGCGCTTAGGTCTTTGGCTGAGGTTGTGACTTGTTTGTACAAAGCAAAAAGAAGGAAGTATATCGAGGATTCAGAGTTTGACAAGCTTTATTCCGAGTGTTTCAATCTTTTGAATATGATTATAGGATTTAAAAAATCAATTAAATAAATACTGGAGAACTTTGGTCTTTCGAACCAAAAACTATCAAACAAAACGAATGGGGAACTGCTACTTCGGTCTCCCGTCTTCAAACTCAAAAACTATCAAACAAAACGAATGGGGAACTGCTACTTCGGTCTTCGGTCTCCCGTCTTCAAACTCAAAACACATGAACGTAATCAAAACCGTCGCCCTCAGAAAGATGTATGCTACTGAGGAAGTAGAGACCACCGCGCTGGATGGGATCCAAATCGAAATCAAGAAAGGCGAATTTGTCGCCATCATGGGCCCCTCGGGATGTGGTAAATCCACTCTACTGAATATTATCGGGCTTTTGGACAATCCGGACGGGGGAGAATATTACTTTCTGGATCAGGAAGTGGCCAAGTTTTCAGAGCGTCAAAGATCCGCTTTGAGAAAGGGGAATATCGGATTTGTCTTTCAGTCATTCAATCTGATTGATGAGCTGACCGTGTTTGAAAATGTGGAGCTTCCGCTTCTTTATCTGAAAGTTCCCTCTGACGAGCGAAAGAAAAAAGTAGAAGAAGTCCTGACCCGCATGAACATTATGCACCGAAGAAACCACTTCCCGCAGCAGCTTTCGGGTGGTCAGCAGCAACGTGTGGCTATTGCCAGAGCCATAGTCGCCAAGCCATCCGTGATCCTCGCCGATGAACCTACAGGTAACTTGGATTCTACGAATGGCGAAGAAGTAATGCGTCTTTTGGAAGAGCTCAACAACGAAGGAACTACCATCGTGATGGTAACTCACTCTCCGCATGACGCCAACTACGCCCACCGAATCATCAACGTGTTTGATGGTAAAGTCGTGACCGAGAATATTCGGGAACAGTTTCATGTGTAACGTTTTTGCGCGGGAAGGACTACCGAAGCAGTCTGCCTACTACAAAAGATTGCTTCGGACTTAAAAAATCCGATTGCTGAGGAAGAGAGATATGTCCTACTAATGACGGTTCAACGAACCTTCCTCTTCCCACCTCCAAACCTCCAACTATCCATGCTTCGCCATTACCTACGTCTCGCGCTTAGAAATTTTTCAAAGCACAAATCCATATTCATGATCAACCTGTTTGGTTTGGCTATCGGCTTAACCACCGTGATTTTAATTATGGCTTGGGTTCAACGTGAGGTTTCAGTACATCGCGGCCATGAAAACGGACGTAGGATCTTTCAGGTGATGACCAATCACGACAATTCTGCGGGGATCAATACGATCAACATCACTCCGGCGCGAATGGCCGAGGCAATGCGTGCAGAGCTTTCGCAGGTGGAGATAGCTGCGGGCGTTTCTCCCTTCATCGATGGGGTAAGCTTCGAAAATGAATCTACCAAAATGACAGGGGATGGCTATTTTGTAGATCAGGCCTATTTCGATATTTTTTCCATTGACTTTGTATCAGGCAGCCAAGCTGGAGCCCTGACGGATATGAACTCGGTGGTGATTTCGAATACCATGGCTGAAAAGCTATTTGGAAACGCGCAAAATGCACTGGGCAAAACACTCAAGTGGCAGGTATTTAGTTTCAATAATGAGGTCGAGGTAACTGGCGTGTACGAAGATTTTTCCGATGCCCAAGCGATCGACAAGCCGGAGTTTTTATTGAACTATCAATTCTTTGTCAACATGCTTGGCGAGGGAGCTCATTGGGATAATTTTAACGGGATGACGTTTTTGATCTTGCGAGAGGGAACCGATCCGGAGAATTTCAACGAACAAATTGCTGATTTCATCAAAGGCAAAAAAGCGGAAAGTAATGTAACCGTCTTTGTGCAGGCGTATGAGGATACGTATCTGTACGCTGCGTATGAAGGTGGGAAAATCGCCGGAGGGAGGATTAGTTATGTCTATATTTTCTCAGCCATTGCAGGATTTATTCTGCTGATTGCCTGCATCAATTTTATGAACCTGACGACTGCCAGATCTATGAGTCGTCTCAAAGAGATCGGCGTAAAGAAAACTATGGGAGCCAATCGCGCTGGACTTTTCTCCCAATTCATGACGGAGTCCTTTCTCCTGAGTTTGTTGGCTTTGGTACTTGCCTTGGTTTTAGTTATTGTCTTAAATCCATTTTTCAATGAGCTGACGGGAAAGTCTATTCAGATTAATTTCGGAATTCAGGAAATCAGCTTTCTGGTCTTTGTTTGGGCCTTGACCAGCTTACTCGCTGGGATTTATCCGGCAGTTTATCTTTCTAGGTTTAAACCGATGCAGGTGCTCCGATCCAATCTGAAAGGGAGCTTTGGAGAGCTTTTGGCTCGAAAAGGTTTGGTTGTTTTTCAATTTGCAGTCTCTCTTCTATTGATCATCGGGATTTCGGTGATCGCCCGTCAGATGAATTTTATCCAAAATCAAAACTTGGGTTATCAGCAATCTCAATTGATCCAAATCCCTGCTTCTGATCTAAATGCTGCCCAGACGAATGCATTCTTGGAGCAAGTCAAGAAAGTGCCCGGGGTAGAAAACGCTTCGAGTTTGAATCATCAGCTGATTGGACTTTCGAGTTCCACGATCGGTCTGGATTGGGAAGGAAAGGACGAAACCGAGCAGGTAAAGTTTGAGAATGTGACGGTAAATCTTGAGCTGATCGAAACCATGGGCTTTGAGCTGGTAGCGGGAAGGGCTTTTTCGCAAGAATTTGGAGATGAGCGGACCAAGTTGATTTTGAATGAAGAGGCTGCACGGGTTATCGGTTTCCAGGAACCGGTTGGTCAGATACTCAATCTCTGGGGAGATGATATGGAAGTAATCGGCGTGGTAAAGAACTTCAATTTTGAATCGCTCAAAGAAGCAGTCAAACCCGCATTTTTGAAATACGACGATAAATTTTCGACAAAAATGATGGTTCGTATTCATCCGGAAAATCAGGAGCAAACGTTGGCCGGAATTTCAAATTTGTACAAAGAAAATACTGGTAAAGTGATGGATTATTCTTTCATGGATGAAGATTTCCAATCGCTTTATGAATCCGAAAAGCGGGTGGCGAGCTTGGCCAAGTACTTTGGGGTAGTTGCCATATTTCTTTCTTGTCTCGGCTTGTTCGGCTTAGCGGCTTTTACGGCAGAGAAACGCAAAAAAGAAATCGGAGTGCGAAAAGTGATGGGTGCGTCTGTTTCGAGCATTCTTACCATGGTTTCCAAAGAATTCATTCAATTGGTTTTGGTGGCGATTTTCCTTTCCGTCCCGATTGGCTGGTATCTGGCGGATTCGTGGCTCGATGGGTATGCCTATCAGGCTACGCTGAGTTGGTGGATTTTTGCTGGATCAGGGTTGATTCTGGTGGTAATCGCAGTGATGACTGTGAGTTTTCAGGCCTTTAACGCCGCAAATTCCAATCCGGTGGAAAGTTTGAAGAGTGATTGAAATAGATGTATGGTTTTAAATCGAAGAGATTGAGCTAAGGCATTGAAGCTTCAGCCCTAATCGCCGGCTTCATCGCCAGCGGACTTGAAGCGATTCCTGAGACGGATCTGGTATTTGAGGAAATTCCGATGAGTTGAAATGACAGGTGCTTTTTTCAGACTTTCTCATTCCCAATCGCGATAGGATCAACCAAGCTTTGATGCCAGTTTTTGGTTAGCCCACTTCGAAAACTTTTTCGGAGTCGACTCAATCTTCTGAGGCAGCTTTACCAAACATTCTTCGGAAAATTTCCGGGATAGTTTCGGCAGTTTGACTGGCCTGCTTACCTTTGCGCATGGCAGAACAAATCCTCATCCTTGATTTCGGTTCTCAGTACACCCAGCTCATCGCTAGAAGAGTCCGAGAACTGAACGTTTATTGCGAAATCCACCCCTACAACAAAGTTCCTGAGATCACCGCCGACATCAAAGGTGTGATTCTTTCAGGTTCCCCATGCTCGGTCAGAGAAGCCGATGCTCCGGATTTGGATCTGGGGGCGTTTCGCGGCAAACTGCCACTTTTGGGTGTTTGTTATGGAGCTCAACTTTTGGCAAGCAAATTTGGAGGTGAGGTATTGCCATCCACGATCCGTGAATACGGTCGTGCCAATCTCGATCACATTGATCTGCATCATGACCTCTTGAAGGAGATGACCCACGGTTCTCAGGTTTGGATGTCTCATGGAGATACCATCAAGGAACTTCCAGCAGGATTTGAAGTGATTGCGAGCACCTCATCCGTTCGTGTGGCGGCTTTCAAAATAGAAGGGGAAAAAACCTACGGCATCCAGTTTCACCCGGAAGTGACGCACTCCACTGAGGGCAAAAACCTACTTAGAAACTTCGTGGTCAGTATTTGTGGCTGTTCTCAGGATTGGACTTCGGATGTGTTTATCGATGCATCGATTGCTGACCTGAAAGCGAAAATCGGTTCTGACAAAGTGGTGATGGGTTTGTCGGGAGGAGTTGATTCTTCCGTCGCGGCGACCTTGATTCACCGGGCGATTGGCGATCAGTTGACTTGCGTATTTGTGGACAATGGACTGCTGCGCAAAAATGAATTTGAAGAAGTACTCGATTCGTACAAGCACATGGGCTTGAACGTGATCGGAGTCGATGCCAAGCAGCGTTTTTACGATGCCTTGGCTGGTCTGACCGATCCGGAAGCAAAGAGAAAAGCCATCGGAAAAGCCTTTATCGAGGTTTTTGACGATGAATCACATAAGATAGAAGGCGTAAAATGGCTGGGTCAGGGTACTATTTATCCGGATATCATCGAGTCTGTTTCAGTCAAAGGTCCTTCTGCGACCATCAAATCCCACCACAATGTGGGCGGTTTGCCGGACTTCATGAAACTGTCTGTGGTAGAGCCTTTGAATACGCTTTTCAAAGACGAAGTACGGGAAGTAGGCCGCGCGCTGGAGATTGTAGAGACAATCATCGGTCGCCACCCTTTCCCGGGACCGGGATTGGGAATCCGCATCTTGGGAGACATCACGGAGGAAAAAGTCAAAACCCTTCAGGAGGTAGATCATATTTTCATCAAAGGATTGAAAGACCACGGACTTTACGATCAGGTTTGGCAGGCAGGAGCGATGCTTTTACCGATTCAGTCAGTTGGCGTGATGGGTGATGAGCGGACTTATGAGAAAGTCGTCGCACTTCGTGCGGTGGGTTCAGTGGATGGCATGACCGCTGACTGGATTCACCTTCCTTATGAGTTTCTAGGCAAAATTTCCAACGAGATCATCAACCGCGTCAAAGGGGTGAATCGCGTCGTGTACGATATCTCTTCCAAGCCACCTGCTACGATCGAGTGGGAATAAGGCGAATTGGGATTTATAAAGATCCTGAGCTGGAAAATAGGATCCTGCTTCTTCGGAGGCAGGATTTTTTTCTTTGCCGTTTTCCTGTTTCTCCATAAGCTGGGCATTTAATGTCTCTTCCCACAAATTGCCATGGTTTTTTTTGCCAAAAAGATCTCGAAGGGCGAAGTATTTAAGAAGATCTATCGGACTTAGAATTTTCACCATTACAACTCCATCATTTTTTTTCAAGAGCCCAGAGAAAAAAGCTGACGCTTTTTTTGGGTTAACGTAAATGGCGAACGCCTAAGTACCATTTCGTTTCTTCTTTCGACGATTCTCTCACAGATTTATCCGCGTAGATCAGCGATTTTTTCTGCGAAAATATGAGGGAGAAGTATCATGCAGGCTCGACGTGGATCAGCACATTTCCCAATTGAGGGATCTCTTTTTTTAGTCTGTCTTTCAGAGAATGGGCAATGTCGTGGCCTTCTTTGACCGTCAGGGTTCCCTTGACGGTAGCATGTAAATCCGCGTGATACTTCATGCCTGCCTTGCGGATAAAGCACTTTTCGGTTCCTTCTACTCCCCGCACTTTCAAAGCGGTTTTTCGGATCTTAAGGGTGAGTTCTTCGTAATTGTCCTCATCCATCACCTCACTCAAAGCCGGTCTAAAGATGCCGTAGCAATTGTACAGAATAAACCCGCAAGCGATTAGAGCAGCGTAGTCATCGGCAACTTCAAATCCTTCGCCTCCAAAAAGTGCAACCGCAATCCCGATAAATGCAGCAACCGACGTGATCGCATCCGATCTGTGGTGCCAAGCCTCGGCTTTCAAAGAGGAGCTTTGAAGCTTTTTGGCCCGCTTCATCACCACCTGATAGGAGATCTCTTTCCACAGAATAATCCCGCCCAACACGATCAAAGTCCAGGAAGCAGGCAATTCATGCGGACTTTTGATATTTTCGATGGCTTGCCAACCGATTACAAAGGCAGACACGATTAGAAAAGCGACGACCAGGAAGGTGACCAAGGGTTCTGCTTTACCATGTCCGTAAGGGTGATTTTCGTCCGCCGGTCGGGCAGCGTATTTCAAACCCAGCAAGACCAGCAGGGAGGAAAAAATGTCTACGGTGGATTCGATGCCGTCCGCGATCAATGCATACGAATGACCAAAAATTCCCGCCAGAAACTTAACGGCAGCCAGGACCGCATTTCCTAAAATGCTAAAAAGAACGGTTCTGATGGCGAGGTTTGGTTTGGGCATGTTTTAGGACGGAATTAGGGGATAGGCAGCATTTTTCTCGAATCAAGGAATGGCACGGTTGGAGTACTTTGCCCGAGTAAAATCAGGCAGATTGTTGCTTTTTTCCCAACCAATAAAGGCCTGTTCCGATGGCCACAAACAATCCGGTCATATAGACCGATTGCGCACTGACCTGAAGCATCAACCAAAGGCAGGCTAATATACCCAACACTGGAATGGAATATCCCCCTTTTAATACAAATCGGCCCTGCTTTAAGAATCTTGGTCGCAGCTTCGGGATGGCGGCACAGCTCATGATGTAGAGAAATAGCCTGGATAAAACTGTCATAGCTGCCAAGACCGTAAATGTGCCAAACGCCGACAGCAAAAATGCCGAGACACCGAAGAAAATGACGGAGTTGGCCGGAGTCAGAAATTTTGAGTGCACAGTGCCAAACCAAGCCGGAAGCGAGTTTTCTAGCGAAAGCGCGTAGGTCACTCGGGTAGCCGAAAACATCGAACCGATCAAATTGGCTATCACGGATGCCGCCACTCCAATCATCAAAATGACCGCCCCGACGCTCCCAAAAAGTGCGGCTGAAGCGTCCAGAAGAGGTGTTTTTGTTGCTGCTAGATCAGGTGTGGCAGCCTGAGACACGAGTTGGATCAACATATAGAGCACGGTGACACAGCCCAAGCCGAGCAACAATCCCAAGGGCATGTCTCGCTCCGGACGTTTTGCCTCGCCGGCGGGAACCACCGCTCCTTCAAAGCCTACAAATGCATATATCAACAACAAGGCCGCGCTTCCAAGATCCGAAGTTGGCGGCAGTGGCGTGTCAAACTTCGGGATCACATCCGCCCCCAAGGTGATAAAACCGCCGACCGGTAACAGAATCAACACAGCAAACTTGATTATTGTAAAAACGGTCATCGATCGGATCGATTCTAGTGACCCCAGCACATTGATCGCACCGAGTCCGATGCAAATGATCGCTAGGGAAATCAACCTGCCGGTGCTATCTCCCGCGATTGGAAGGAAATAGGCAACGCTGTCTGTAAGCAAAACGGTATTGGCGGAAAAGGAAATCAGACGTGCGAGGTAGTACAACCATCCGCCCTGAAAGCCGATAAACGGTCCAAAGGCCAATCTTCCATAGGTGATCGGGCCGCCTGTACCTCGGAAATAGCTTCCCAATTCGGCAAAGCAAAGGATCACAGGAAGCATCAAAAGTGCGCAAAACGCATAGATCAGAATGCTGTATTCTCCGGCCAAAGCCGCTGCTCCGCTTGGAAGACCGAAGATTCCCGCCCCAATCAGCCCATTCACCACCAGCATCCAGATTCCCCAAAGCCCCAGATTTCTGGGCAGTTTTTCGAAGCTTTCTTCTGCAGGTTTGGTTAAGGGCACCTAGGTTTGGTTTTACTTGGAAAATCGGATTTTGGAAGATAAAGAGAAAGTTCTAAGAAGAAAATGGAAATGGTACCGATGGCCTGTTTCTGCGAACGCAAACGGGCTCTTGCTTAGCCAGATCGAAGAAAATAGGGCCGGACTGCATTCTGGACATTCTATTTTTTGATCAGTGTTCTGATCCATTTTTCCATCTCTACTGCGTGGAAAACGATCAAAGCCATTGCCCCGCAAAAAAGCAACTCCACCAACTCTAAAGGCCGGGTTCGGAAGATGTCATTCATAAACGGCAGGTAGATCACCCCAAGCTGAAGCACCATCGTCAGTCCGACGGAAATCAAAAGAGGCTTGTTACTCAGAAAACCCTGTTTGAAAAGAAAGGTTCGGTCGCTTCTTACGGCCATCACGTGGGCGAGTTGAGAGAACGAAAGTACCGAAAAGACCATCGTCTGCCAGTGCCAATCTTGCCGGATTGCCCAGTGTTGTGTGAAGATCGTCACCCCGGCCATCAGCATTCCGACCCAGACGATGTGATATCCCACTCCTTCGGCAAACAGACTTTGCTTCGGCGGACGAGGAGGGCGGTGCATCAGATCTTTCTCCGGCTTTTCTCCGGCCAGAGCCAAAGCTGGAAGTCCGTCGGTTACCAAATTGATCCAGAGAATATGAATGGGCAGGAGGGGATTGGGCAAGCCCAAAAATGGAGCAAGCCCGATCACCCAGATTTCCGCTCCGTTGCAGGTCATGATGTACTTGATGAATTTCCGGATGTTGTCGTAGATTCTTCGTCCTTCCTTCACGGCTTTGACGATCGTCGAAAAGTTGTCGTCCAGCAAGATCAAGTGCGCCGCTTCCTTACTGACATCGGTACCGGCGATTCCCATCGCCACGCCAATAGTCGCTGCTTTGAGCGAGGGCGCATCATTGACTCCGTCTCCAGTCATTGCCGCAAAATGTCCCTTGCGCTGCAGGGTCTGTACGATCCGAAGCTTTTGCTCAGGAGCTACCCGAGCATAGACACTGACTTGCTCGACGATTTTTTCGAATTCTTCTTCATTGAGGTTTCCCAGCTCTGCACCAGTCAGTACCAGATCTCCCTCTTTCCAGATGCCTACTTCCTCAGCGATGGCCCTGGCGGTGGCGGGATGGTCTCCGGTGATCATCACGGGCTTGATTCCGGCGGCGATGCATTCATGGATTGAAGTTTTCACGGTCTCCCGCGGGGGATCGATCATGGCTACTTTTCCAAAATACTCGAGCTCAGCTTCCAAACCTGCCCACTCGGCCTCATTTGGCAGGCTTGGGATTACTTTTCCTGCGAAAGCCAAAATTCGCTGCCCTTTGGCGGCGAGGTTTTCAGAAGATTCCTCTACCTCTTTGGCCAGATTTTGATCTTTTAGAATCTCCGAAATGGCTTCAGACGCACCTTTGCAAAGCACCAAAACCTGATCACCAAATTGGTGGAGGGTACTCATTCTTTTTCTTTCCGAGTCAAAAGGGATCTCTCCGATCCTCGGAATTTCTCCGGAAAGTCGCTCATAGGCCTCAAGGGAGAAGGTTTCCAGAAAGTCTTCCACCAAAGCGAGTTCGGTCGCTTCTCCTTCTGGCCTTCCCTTCTTGTCCACATGCACGTCATGACACAGTCCCATTGCCACCTGAAGATTGGAAAAATCCGTGAAGAGGCCAGGCGTGTCGATGGGGTGGGATGCCACGACAGTCATCTTATTTTGGGTAAGCGTGCCGGTCTTGTCCGTGCAGATGTAACTGACCGAACCGAGACTTTCCACAGCTGGAAGCTTTCGGATCAGGGCTTGCTTTTTTGCGAGTCTTCCCGCGCCGAGCGAAAGTGCGATTGTGATCAGCGCAGGCAGTGCTTCAGGGATAGCCGCCACCGCTAAACTTATCGATAGCAACAAAACTTGGTAGATGTCTTCTCCTCGAGCCCATCCCGCCACAAAAAGCAATGCACAAATGCCCAGGATCAGGTAGGAAATCACCTTCCCAAACCGCGCCATACGCTGTTGCAGCGGCGTGATCGGAGGATTTTCCTGAAGTAGTCCGGCAATTTTGCCTATCTCAGTCTTCATTCCGGTGCCGATCACCAGCCCGGTAGCGCGGCCATTCGTCACTAGGGTTCCCTTAAATGCAATATTCAGTTGATCACCGGGAGAAAGGTTTTCTGCTGAAATCGGTCCGGAAGACTTGTCGATAGGGACGGATTCGCCGGTTAGAGAGGATTCGTCGATTTTGAAGGAAAAAGTCTCGAT
This sequence comes from Algoriphagus jejuensis, assembly GCF_039523455.1. Lineage (NCBI taxonomy): Bacteria > Pseudomonadati > Bacteroidota > Cytophagia > Cytophagales > Cyclobacteriaceae > Algoriphagus > Algoriphagus jejuensis. The sequence continues at coordinate 215,865 of NZ_BAAAFI010000048.1, forward strand.
CAGTCTGGCGTCCGCCGGTACCATATTCCCCGCTTCGAGGAGGATCATATCTCCGGGTACGAGCGCTTTGGACGGCAATGAAATAGTCTGACCATCGCGGATGACTTTGGTCTGGGTCTCTGTGAGTTTCTTCAGCGAGTCCATCGCCTTCTCTGCCCGGTATTCCTGCACAAAGCCCAAGACGGCATTCAGCACGATAATCACGAGAATGATGATCGTGTCCGTGAGGTCGCCGACGATTCCAGATACGACTGCCGCAGCCGCCAAGATCAGGATCATGAAGTCTTTGAACTGGGCCAAGAATACCAGCCAAATAGGTTTTTTTTTCTTTTCCTGGAGTGCATTCGCGCCAAATTCGACGATTCTTTTTTCGGCCTCGTAAGTTGTTAGTCCAGTTTTTTGGGACTTAAATTCCCTGAAAAGTTCGCTAATCGGTTGTTGGTAAAAAGTCATGGCAGCTGGCGTTCATTTGTGCTTAAAATACAAAGGAATAGCGAGATGAATGAGGCCGATTCCATGAACTTGAGAAATTTCGGAATGGCACCTTTTCGTTTAGAAAACCATTCGAAAAAAGTAAACCAGGCCCTGTCCTTAATTCGGGGACATAAAAATCCGCTGCTGGTAGTTGAAATTCAGCAGTCCAAGGACTTCTCCAAAGGCTTCTGATGCTTCTAGCTGTCTTTTCGGAAGCTCTTTGCCCAAAAGGCGAGCGAGCAAAAGCCCATAGATACCATTGAGACAAATCTGAATTTCATTTCCGGGGTCGACTCCATTTGCTGCTACGATGGCATCCAAGATAAAAGGCTTTGCTTTGGTGTAGGTGTCAAAGTAAGTTTTATCGGTCTTGAGTAGCTTCCAGTGGAGGTTCGCCAGATTTTCGACTACGTCCTTTAGTTCTTTAAGATGCCCATTTTCGAGGATTTGCTGGCTTTTCATTTTCTCCAAGATCTCTTCAAACCAAATTGCGATTTCTGCTTTTTCATCGTCAGAAACAGGATAGTGTGAAACGACAAATTGCTTGATTTCAGTCATGTTTCCTTGATAGGAGCGGATCAGATCCTCCATTTGATACATGTAGATCAGGTATTCTCCGATGTTTTGGGATTTTTTACGCACAGCGATGGATTTCATTCTTCTCTCTTTTTTGCTTCGCAAAGATAAATATGATGTGGTAGGCAGGATGTCAAATGCGGAAGAATTTGCCTGAACTTCACCTCAGAAGATTGGCTTAGTCTAGGCTATTTTAGGTTCGCCTGGTGACAAGACAGGGAACAAACTACCCCATCTTTGTTACAAAACTTACGATTTAGTCATTTGAATTCCATCATTTTTATCCTAAATCAAGCTGAGTTACTTTGCTTAAAAAAGAAGGGAGATTCCAAATTTTAATTTTTCTCTCGGGAGAAAGTCTACCAGTGTATCCAACTTTTCCTTTCTATACGGTAGAAATCCCCATCCTTCCCTCCAAAAATAGCCCTCCAAGATCCTTTATTTTTACTACTTTTGCGGCACGTAAGCTTATGAAAAACATCAGGAATTTCTGTATCATCGCCCATATTGACCATGGGAAGAGTACATTGGCGGATAGATTATTGCAACAAACCGACACGGTAGCGGATCGGGATATGCAAAATCAGTTGTTGGATAATATGGATCTGGAGCGCGAGCGTGGGATTACCATCAAATCGCACGCCATCCAGATGAAGTACAAACACGAAGGGGAGGAGTACATTCTCAACCTGATCGATACTCCCGGACACGTCGATTTTTCTTATGAGGTTTCTAGGTCCATTGCTGCCTGCGAAGGAGCACTGTTGATCGTCGATGCGTCTCAGGGTGTGGAGGCACAGACGATTTCCAACCTTTATCTGGCGCTCAACCACGACCTGGAGATTATTCCGGTTTTGAATAAAATCGATCTTCCCGGCGCTGATCCCGAAGCGGTGGCAGATGAGGTGATTGATCTGATCGGTTGCGACAGAGAGGATATCATTTTGGCCTCCGGCAAAGCAGGACTGGGAATCGATGATATTCTCAAGGCGGTGGTGACCAGAATTCCGGCACCCAAAGGCGATCCCGAAGCACCGCTTCAGGCAATGATCTTCGACTCCGTATACAATTCATTCCGTGGCGTAGAGGTCATCTTCCGGATTTTCAACGGTACAATCAACAAGGGCGATAAGATCAAATTTGTGAACACCGGTAGGGAATACGAAGCCGATGAAATCGGGATTTTGGGGCTGAACCAAATCCCTCAACAGACCATGTCTGCCGGAAATGTGGGCTACCTCATCTCCGGAGTCAAAGTGGCCAAAGAGATCAAAGTCGGAGACACAATCACTCATGTCAAGCGTCCGTGTGACGCGGCCATTCAGGGTTTTGAAAACGTCAAACCTATGGTTTTTGCCGGGATCTATCCCGTAGAAACTACCGACTATGAGGAGCTTCGCTATTCGATGGAAAAACTCCAATTGAATGATGCTTCGCTCGTCTGGGAACCGGAAACTTCCATGGCTTTGGGCTTTGGATTCCGCTGTGGATTCTTAGGAATGCTCCACATGGAGATCATCCAGGAGCGACTGGAGCGTGAGTTTGACATGACGGTCATCACGACGGTGCCTTCTGTGCAGTTTAAAGCGCTGATGACTGATGACACCATCCAGTTGATCAATGCACCTTCTGATATGCCGGATCCTACGCGGATGAAGCACATCGAAGAGCCGTATGTGAAAGCGTCTATTATCACTGCCGCTGAATATGTCGGTGCAGTGATCACCCTTTGCATGGACAAGCGGGGCCAGATCAAAAATCAGGTTTACCTGACTGCTGAGCGCGTCGAATTGACCTTTGATATGCCTTTGGCGGAAATCGTTTTTGACTTTTTTGACAGACTGAAAACCATCTCCAGAGGCTATGCTTCCTTGGATTACGAGCTGATCGGTTACCAAGTATCGCACATGGTGAGACTGGATGTGATGCTTAATGGAGAGCCGGTCGATGCCTTGTCAGCGGTTGTTCACCGGGACAAGGCTTATGATTGGGGTAGAAAGCTTTGCGAAAAATTAAAGGAACTTGTACCTCGTCAAATGTTTGAGATCGCGATCCAAGCAGCGATTGGGCAGAAAATCATTGCAAGAGAGACTGTAAAGGCGATGCGTAAAAACGTCTTGGCGAAGTGCTATGGCGGTGATATTTCGCGTAAGCGTAAACTCCTCGAAAAGCAGAAGAAAGGCAAGAAACGAATGAGGCAAGTCGGCAATGTCGAGATCCCTCAGGAGGCGTTTATGGCGGTGCTGAAGCTGGACTAGACGATTTGGGATTTTTGATTTACGATCTACGAGCGAAAATAGGACTTCAAACCTTTGTGATAGATGGACAAGTACGTGATGCAGAGAAGGACAAAGAAATTTGCAGTCGATGTCTGGAATCTATGTTCCATGCTTCCCCATTCTCGTGAGTTCAATGGGTATGTAAATCAAATCATCCGTTCGTCAAGTTCGGTCGGTGCAAACTACCGCTCAGCTACCCGCGCCAAATCCACTGCGGATTTTATCAATAAATTGAAAATAGTGGAGGAGGAAGCGGATGAAACCCAGTATTTTCTCGAACTTATCTTGGAGGTGCAAAAAGAACCATCTCTAGTCGATGAAATCAATAGGCTTAGGAAAGAAGCAGATGAATTGGTAGCAATCGTCGTTTCCAGTATAAAAACTTTGAAATTTAGCTAGGCGTCCAATCACGTTAAGGCGTCGTAAATCGTATATCAAAAATCAAAAATCGCATGGTACTGATTGACGGTAAAAAAACCTCCCAAGACATTAAAAATGAAATCGCTTTTCGCGTAGCGGAAATAAAAGCTAAAGAAGGTAAAATTCCTCATTTGGCGGCGGTTCTCGTGGGAAGTGATGGCGCAAGCCATACGTATGTCAACGCCAAAGTAAAGGCCTGCGAAGAAGTGGGATTCAAATCCACACTGGTGCGATTGGATGCCGATGTTTCTGAGGAGCAACTCCTCAAAGCGGTAGAGGATATCAACAACGATGCGGATATCGATGGGTTGATCGTCCAGCTCCCGTTGCCCAAACATATCTCGGTGGATAAAGTCACCAACAAGATCAAGCCTGAAAAAGACGTGGATGGTTTCACCCCGGCAAACGTCGGCCGTATGACCCTGAATTGGCCTGCGTATGTCGCAGCAACTCCTTATGGTATCATCGAGCTACTGAAAAGATATGAGATCGAAACGGCTGGAAAACATTGCGTGGTGATCGGCAGAAGTCATATTGTGGGTAGTCCAATGAGTATTCTGATGGGTCGAAACGGTTATCCTGGAAATGCGACTGTGACCTTGACTCACAGCAAGACCCAAAATCTCCCGGAGATTTGCCGAAGTGCGGATATTTTGATCGTAGCGATCGGAAAGCCTGAGTTTGTGACTGGTGATATGGTGAAGCCAGGCGCTGTGGTAATCGATGTGGGAATTCATCGGGTCGAAGATGCCAGCAAAAAGTCTGGCTTTAGACTGATCGGCGATGTGAAATTTCAAGAAGTCGCAGAAAAAGCGTCTGCCATCACGCCCGTCCCGGGTGGAGTTGGACCGATGACTATCGCCGCTTTGCTTTATAATACGCTTCAATCTGCCGAAAAGAAGGTATTTGGATAAAATTGAAAAAAAGTAGAGAAATCATCGAATCGGGTTTGCTTCGATTGAGTTGGATTTCTACTTTTGCAATCCCTAACCGCGCACGTGGTGAAACTGGTAGACACGCCACTTTGAGGGGGTGGTGCCCTTACGGGTGTGGAAGTTCGAATCTTCTCGTGCGCACAGAGCCTAATCGAGCAATCGGTTAGGCTTTTTTGATTAGCGGAGGTTTCGAAGTCTGATTTTTACCTATTTTTCTGAGAAATATTTTCAGATGAAAAACACTATTTCCGCTTTCGTTCTAGGTCTATTCTTGGTTTTGTCGGTTGACGTTTTGGCGCAAGGCCCCCAGTTTCCGATTGTCAAGGGTTTTGGAGGCATCTTCGAAATCCCTGAAGCAACCGAACGTCCTGATCCCAAATTGGAATACAAGATCCTGGTAGACCTGTCCACGGGGGCAGAGGATAACAAGGCTATTTCACGCTGGGTGGACAATGTGGCTAGGATGATGAATTTACATGGTTTGGCGGGCGTACCACAGGAAAATATCAAGGTGAAGGTCGTCGTCCATGGCGGCGCCATCTTTACCTTACTCAATGACGAAAACTACAAGGAGAGATTTGAAGTAGATAACCCCAACCTGAAGGTATATGAGGCATTGAAAGCTGCCGGTGCAGATATTATGGTTTGTGGGCAATCCATGAGAGCACGCAATCTGGAAGTTTCGGATCTGTGGCCTGGTATCCGAGTGGCGCATTCTGCGCTGACGACGATTACTACCTACGTACCCCAAGGGTATGTTTTGTTGAAATTTTAACTGTTTTGGAATAGTTGTTGGGCTGAAAGAGGTCCATCGTAAAAAAGTATGAAGCCCTTTACCTCAATTACTAATACAGGTAGAAAAGTCGCTGCAGGTTTTTTTGTGGCGACGTCGATCCTCGTCAGCGTTGCGGGACTTACTTACTATACACTCAACCAGTTGGAGGAATCGGTTCGTCATTTGGCTCAGCCCAATCAAAAACTGGATCTGCTCAACAATCTTCAAAGTGAAATTTTTCGAATTACACGAATCAGTGGCGATAGCCTGAAGTCTGATGTAAGAGTCAACGACTCTACAATTTCACTTCTTGAAGGTAAGCTTGATCAGTTGAATATTCTCGCCGCAGATACGCTTGAACGTCGTAGTGTCCAAACTATTCGCGATAGTCTTGCGGTACTGATCAATGGCTATGTCGATTTGTATGAAGTCAAAAGAAACCTCGCTTCTCGCAATTTTTCGCAGGAAGCGCTGACTAGGGTGGAGCTTGGAATTCGGCGCAGGTCCGAAAGTCTGGAGTTCAGACCGCTCCAGGATCTGAATCCTAAAAATTACATTTACAACGAGCTCCAACAGCAGACCGCCAGTAGACAAGATCTCCGGACAGGAATGATCACCAGGGATGAGGATCGTCTGGTCACCTATTTGAGAAAACTACAGGAGCAGAACTCCCCGCTTAGTTCTGCGACCAAAGGGCCAGACCCCGATAGTGTCTTGTATTCGTTGAGAGGAGTGATCAGCAGAATCTACGAAGAGGAAAGCTCTCAGCGTGAAAAGTTGGCGGGCCTTGAAGTTTCGCTTTCGCAAAAGCAAAATAATATCGGGATCACAATCCAAAATCTCATCGGAGCGTTGCAGTCTCAAGCGATCCACGCATCGACTGCTCAAACCAATCAGGCTTCTGGGCTGGTGTTTGAGGTGACATTTTTCCTGATTATCGTGGTGATCATTGCTGTCCTGGGGACTTCGTTTTTAGTTTTTTCTGTACTCAAAGAAACCCGCCTCAATTGGTCGTACCAAGTAGACCTGGAGAAATCCCGAAAAAAATCGGATCAGCTCGCTCGGTCCAAGCAGGATTTTTTGGCCAATATGAGCCATGAAATCCGCAATCCACTTCACGTAATCCAGGGCTATAGAAAAATCTTGGAAAAATCAGAATTGGAATCAGATCAGCAATCTCAATTGAAGATGATCGGATTTGCTTCAGATACTTTGATGGAGATCGTGGATGATATTCTTGACTTTTCCAAGCTAGAGGCAGGAAAGCTTAAATTGGACAAGCATCCCTTTGATCCCATCATTTTATTTCAGGCGATTCAGAGCTTTTTCGAACTTACGGCTAAGGAAAAGAAGCTGGAGTTTAATTGGCAATTGGATTTGCCGGACGATAACTGGCTGGTAGGGGATGAGCTTCGGATCAAGCAGGTGATGAATAATCTCCTTAGCAATTCATTCAAATTCACGCAGGAAGGCGAAGTGAATGTGACGGTGGCATGGATCAACGGTAACCTTAAGATTGAGATCCAAGACACTGGAATTGGTATGAATCCCGAAGATCTGAAGAAAGTGTTTCAGGAGTTTGATCAAGCTGATACCTCGATCTCCAGAAAATTTGGAGGAACAGGGTTGGGCCTGTCTATTGTTCAGCGTTTGGTGACATTGATGCAGGGTGAGCTGCAGCCAGAGAGTAGTCCCGGGAAAGGTACCCGAATGCGTTTGAGTATTCCCATGGGACTGAGTCCAGCACTAGAGACTGTCAACGCGACTGAAGAAAATGAGTTTATCGATTTAAAAGGCTTGAACATCTTGGTCGTGGATGACGATGGGATTGGCTTACGTTACCTGGAGACAGTTTTACAGTACTTTGGTGCCAACGTGATTTCCTACCTTGGAGGCAGTGCATTTCGCGATGAATTTGAGCCGGTACCCTTGGATCTTGCGATGATCGATATTCAGATGCCAGAGTTTTCAGGATTTGATGTAGCCAATGCGATCAGGAATTTCAGAGAATATAGCAAGCTGCCATTGCTTGCGATGACGGCAAATGTTTTTGTGGAGGAAAAAGAACGGCTTTTCGCCGAGGGTTTTGACAACTTGATTCTGAAGCCTTTCCAAGAGGCGAAGCTGGTCTCTGTCCTGGGAAGTTTTTTCCCTTCCCGACTGGAGTTGCAATCCGATCGCCGAGTTGAAACAGTATTGGGTTCTGGCGAGTTGTTTAGTCTTTCGGATTTTGAGAAGTTTTGCATGGGCGATCAAGAGTTACTCACGGATATCGTACGTGATCTGATCCGCGAAACAGAGACAGATCTTCAGAAAATCACTCGGGCAAGGCTAAATAACCGATGGTCTGAAATTTTGGAAATCTGCCATCAGCTGGGAAGTAGGCTTGGACAGATCAAAAGCCTCGCAGGCCCGATAGCGAGAAAGATCGAGAATAGCCTAAAAATAGGAAATCATCACGGAATACAGGAATCGCTGATCCAGCTGGACAATGAGGCTAGAAAAATGCTGATTGCGTTAAAAGAGAAAGTCGCGGAGACAGTCTGAGTTTATTCAAGACCGTATTTTTCAAGTTTACTGTACAAAGTCTTCCGATCCATATTCAGAATCCGCGCAGTTTTGGATTTGTTGAATCTCGTATCTTGGAGGACTTTTTGGATAAGTTCCTTTTCTTGTTCTTTCCATTGCGTCTTGTAATCCTGGCCTGCGGCGGGATTTGCAAGGGCTGGACTGCTTGCGACAGGTTGAAAGGTTGGGTTGGCGGGCTGAGCAGGTCTTTCTGCAAGAAATGAGGAATCGTATAGCTCCAGTGGCAAAGCTTCTTTTTCGATTTTTTCTCCGGAGGAAAGCAATACCGCCCGTTTGATGATGTTTCTTAATTCGCGAAGGTTTCCTGGCCAGTCGTAGTTATAGAAAATGTCCCACACGTCGGGACTGAGTCCCCGGATAGATTTGTGAAGACGCTCGTTACTTTCTGTCAAGAAGCCATTGACAAAAAATTCGAGATCGGCTTTTCGCTGTCGTAGTGGGATGGCATAAAGCGTAAATTCGTTGAGGCGGTGGTACAGGTCCTCTCTGAAAACACCATCCCCCGACTGCGAAGTCAGGTTTTCGTTGGTCGCTGCGATGATGCGGACGTCAATTTCGATTTCTTTGTTTCCTCCGATTTTACGTATTCGTCGCTCCTGAATCGCCCGTAGCAATTGGATTTGGACTTCATAGCTAAGGTTGCCGATTTCGTCAAGGAAGATAGTTCCGCCGTTTGCGGATTCGAAGTGCCCGGTTTTGTTGTCGAGGGCTCCGGTGAATGCACCTTTTACGTGTCCAAAAAGCTCGCTTCCCGCCAGTTCTTTGGGCAAAGCCCCACAGTCAATGGCCACAAATGGGCCATTTTTTCTTTGAGAAAATTCATGGATTCGCTTTGAGATAAGCTCTTTTCCGGTTCCGGTTTCGCCTAATACCAACACGCTCAGGTCAGTGGGCGCAACTAAGTGGATATGTTTTTCCAATTTTTCGGCTTCCTGCGATTCTCCGGTGACGTACGAGGAGGCAGCGACTGGCTTCTGGATCTTGGCAGCTTCTTTGGGGGTGTCGATCTTTCTTTCTTCAATTTTTTGTGAAAGCGACTCTCTGACTGTAGCCAACAACTCGTCAGGATTGATCGGCTTGGTGATGTATTCAAACGCGCCGAGTTTCATCGCCTTGATTGCGATTCGGATATCTGAATAATGGGTGATCAAAATCACCTGTAGTTTTGGAAAATGAGCCTTTGCCCACTGCAGGAGCTCCATCCCAGTGCCGTCGGGAAGCCGAAAATCCGCAATAATCAGATCAAACTTGCGGCTGTTCAGGATGTTTTGGGCTTCGCGGACTTTAGTGGTCGATACCACCTCAAATGCGTTTTTTTCGAGGAAAGTCTTTACGATCCTAGAATACGTCAAATCGTCTTCAACCAATAATATGTGAGCCATCCTTTTTTTCGTTCAATATACAAAAGGAACAAAAAAAGCACCAGACTAGTGTCTGATGCTTTAAAAATAAAGGGGATCTAGCAACTTACTCCTTTATTTCATTTCCTTCTGGATCATAAGTTTTCCACAATTTGTCGGCAGAGCCGTTGTCAAAAGCCACTTTGAAAGTGGTCAAACCTACTGCAGTTTTGAATTGCCAAGCCTCGGCAATAGGGAATTCTTTTAAGGTTTCATCTCCTGAAATTGTCTGCTTAACCGGATCAGGCAACTCTTCAGGTTTTATCTGAATTCTCTCTTCTTGAAGTGTAAGGTCAGCAAATGTCGACACGACACTCGCTGTGGTTGGCGTAGCCGATACCGCTACGGTCATAATCATGGCAAATATTACGGTGATCTTTTTCATACCAATTATGAATTTTTGGTTTAGTTAATTGCCAGAATATCTCTTCTCACCTGGAATATTATTTCTCAGGCGTCCTACACGATAGGCTAAGGGCGTGCCAACATGGATTTTGAGCTTTTTTGAGCATTTTTTTAAAAATGAGGTTTTAATTTTGTGTACTCTTTCCCCAACTAGGGGTCGGTAATCCATTGAACTAGCGATTGAAAGCGGGGATAGGGTATTGAGACTCACGCCATATAAAATTCTTTAAAACCGAACTTTTTATGAGGAAATTATCTTTTGAATTCTCTTACCTTTGACCTCTCAATAGAACATTCGCCCCTCCATGAGTGATGCTATAAAACACGAGTGCGGAATAGCCATGATCCGGCTTAGAAAATCCCCTCAGTATTACATAGACAAGTACGGAACAGCCTCATTTGCCGCTAATCGGCTTTATGTGCTGATGCAGAAGCAACTCAACAGGGGCCAGGATGGCGCCGGAGTAGCAAATATCAAGATCAATACCGAACCGGGAACCCGCTATATCAGCAGGTATCGTTCGATAGAACCCTCTGCGGTTAATGATATCTTCGATAAAATCACCAAGAAGTACAAGAAAGCAAAGAAACTCGGAGGGCATGATGCGCTCACCGATGGGGATTGGCTCAAAAAGAATATTGCCTTTACCGGGGAAGTATGGTTGGGTCACCTGCGGTACGGCACCCACGGCGAAAATAGCATCGAAACCTGCCACCCGTTCCTTAAGCAGAACAACTGGAGAAGTCGTAACCTGGTTATGGCTGGTAACTTCAACATGACTAACAACGAGGAGCTTTTCAGTAAACTCGTACAATTGGGGCAGCACCCGAAGGAAAAAACCGATACCGTCACGGTGATGGAGAAAATCGGTCACTTTTTAGATGAAGAGAATCAGCGGATTTTCGACAAATACAAACATCAATTCTCTAACGAACAGATTACCCACGTAATCGAAAACGAGCTGGACGTTACCAGAATCCTACGTAGATCCTGCCGAGACTTTGATGGTGGGTACGCAATGGCAGGTATGATCGGCAACGGGTCCTCCTTCGTCGTCAGAGATCCGTCGGGGATTCGCCCCGCGTATTATTATGCGGATGATGAAGTGGTGGTCGTCGCGTCAGAGAAGCCCGCTATCAAATCCGCGTTCAATATCGATTTCAATTCGATCAAAGAGATAAAGCCAGGCCACGCGCTGGTGGTCAATAAGGATGGTAGCTACGAGGAATCGGAGATTTTGTCGGCAAGACAGAAGAAGTCATGTTCCTTTGAGCGAATCTATTTCTCCCGGGGAACTGATCCTGCGATCTATCAGGAGCGAAAAAACCTGGGCAAGGCTCTGATCCCTCAGATATTGAAGGCGATTGATTTTGATCTTAAAAACACCGTATTTTCTTACATTCCCAATACCGCAGAGACCGCCTTCCTTGGTATGATAGAAGGCTTGGAGGACTACCTGGTTGCTAAGCGGAAGGAAATCTTCCTCGACGGGAAACCCCACATGGGAGATTTGGAAGATTTGCTGAGTTTCCGGCCTAGAGTTGAGAAACTCGTGAGCAAGGACGTTAAGTTGAGGACTTTCATTACCAGTGATGGTGAGCGTGACTCGATGGTCGCCAATGTTTATGACACTACCTATGAGGTGATCAAACCGGGAGTCGATACTCTGGTAGTGATTGACGACAGCATTGTGCGAGGCACCACGTTGGAGAAAAGCATCCTGACTACATTGGATCGCCTCAATCCCAAAAAGATCGTGATTGTCTCTTCTGCCCCACAGATTCGGTTCCCAGATTGCTACGGTATCGATATGTCAAGAGTGAAAGAGTTTATCGCCTTCCGTGCCGCCATTGCCTTGCTTCAGGAGCGGAAAATGGAAAACGTTCTGGATAAGATTTACGACCAATGCGTTGCGCATCCGTACGATTTTGAAAATTTTGTAAAGGGAGTGTACGGGAGCTTTACCGACGATGAGATCTCTGCCAAAGTTGCCGAAATTGTCACCTCGCCGGAGATCCGAGCTGAAGTACAAGTGATCTTTCAGACCGTAGATAACCTGCACAAATGCATTCCGAACCATTCTGGAGATTGGTATTTTACAGGAAACTATCCAACTTCCGGCGGCACCCGAGTGGTCAACAAGGCCTTTGTTAACTACATAGAGGGCAAAACTGTAAGAGCCTATTGACGCTCAATTGAATAGAAGCTATCCAAGGTGCAGAGAGAAATCTTTGCACCTTTTTTTATGTTTTTGGAGGCTGGCATTGCGGTCAAAAGCTTTAATTTGAGCCAAAATAGAACTTTAAAAAACAATGGACATAAACGTAGCCCTGCTGAAACAAATATGTGAAATTGCCGGAGCACCTGGTTTTGAAAAAAGAGTGAGAGACCTTGTGGTGGAGCTGGTTACACCACTGGCTGATGAAGTGACCACAGACAACTTGGGCAATGTCATCGCTGTCAAAAAGGGGAAAAGGAATCCGGACGGAAAGCGGGTGATGGTCGCTGCCCACATGGACGAGATTGGCTTTATCGTCACGCATATCGATGAGCAGGGATTCTTGCGGTTTCATACTCTTGGAGGATTTGATCCCAAAACCTTGACTGCGCAACGGGTAATTGTCCATGGCAAAAAAGATCTCATTGGCGTGATGGGCAGTAAACCGATTCATGTGATGTCGCCTGAGGAACGAACGAAACTTCCGAAGACAACCGACTTTTTTATCGACCTGGGCATGTCCAAGGAAGAGGTTGAAAAGTTAATCTCAATCGGGGATCCCGTCACCCGCGACCGAGCGCTGATCGAGATGGGCGACTGTGTTAATTGTAAGTCGATTGACAATCGTGTGGCGGTATTTATCTTGATTGAGACTTTGAAACAATTGGAAAATCCAGCGTACGATGTCTACGCGACCTTTACAGTGCAGGAAGAAGTGGGCCTTCGTGGTGCCAACGTCGCTGCGCACTCGATCAATCCTGACTTTGGGATTGCGCTCGATACCACGATTGCATTCGATGTCCCAGGCGCGGCTGCCCATGAAAAAGTAACAGAGCTTGGTAAAGGCACCGCTATCAAGATCATGGATGCAATGACGATCTGTGACTATCGGATGGTGGATTTTATGAAAAAGACAGCAGAATCCTCAGGGATCTCCTGGCAGCCGGAGATCCTCACTGCCGGCGGTACAGATACTGCAGGAGTTCAGCGAATGGGAAAACAGGGCGCTATCGCCGGGGCGATTTCCATCCCGACCCGCCACCTGCACCAAGTGATTGAGATGGCGCACAAGGAAGATATTGCCGACTCCATCGCTTTGCTCAAGGTATGTTTGGAACAGATTGATGGATACAATTGGAGTCATTGAAAGTGCAGAAGGCGGGAAGCTCAGTCGATTTCCGCCGACGTAGCCTCAATAGTTTGAATTCAGATGTCGATTAAGAAAAATATTTCTCGGTGGGTGGGCAAGTTGGATGAGGTTCATGTTGAGCCCTTCTTGGCTTTTGGAAACGGGAAAGATCTACTCCTAAAAGGCAGGGTAATTTCCGCATACAAGCAGAGTAGACCCAGGGCTAAAAACAATTGGCTAAAAAACCTGTTCGCCGCTGTGCGTAGGTATTCTGTGACAACACTGCCAAATGTGCAGGTAAATATTGGTCTAGGTGAAAATCAATTAGTTGTGGAAACGGATCAGGACGGTATTTTTGAGGCGATGATGCCAGATCCTGGAGAGCTGGTTAGCCAGGCAAGTTTTGAGCTAGATCGCATTCCGGGGATCAAAGTTAAAGATGCGGTTTTGGATATTCAGCGGTTTTATTCTGAGAGAGCGGTGATCTCAGATATCGACGACACGATCCTGATTTCCCACTCGACAGTAATCGGGAAGAAATTTTGGCTTTCCGTCTCCAAAAATGCCTACACTCGCAGGCCTTTTCCCGGCGTATCTGACTTTTACCAGAAACTCACACATCAAGGCAAGCATCCTCTATTTTATGTTTCGAGTAGTGATTGGTCACTTTTTGACCTGATTAAAGATTTTCTCCGATTTAGAGAAATACCTTTAGGTCCGCTGCTTCTAAAAGATCAACACGTTAACCTTAAAAATATCTGGAAATCGGGAGGTGAAAGCCATCTTCACAAACTGGAAAAAATCCGGATGCTCTTTTCGATGTTTCCCCATACAAACTGGGTGCTTATCGGAGACAGCGGTCAACATGATCCGGAGATTTATCAAGAGGTATGGATGGAGTATCCGGGCAGAATACTGGCAGTGGTAATTCGGGTGGTAAATCCCAGCAAACAAGAAGATGAAGTGAAAAGAAGGCTTGAGAAGTTTCCCCAATTCTTCTTCGTTAAAACTACAGAGGAAGCGATAAAAGTGGCTGAGAAAGAAAAACTTTTCTATTAATGGAAGCAAAAGCTTTATTGATTTTTAACCCAAATGCTGGATCGGAAGAGATTAACGCGTTGGATTTGTTAAGCAAAATTACTGTCCTAATTTCGGGAACGATCGTAGATATTTACGAAACTACGGGCGACGGTGATCAAGAAGCGATAAAGGAAAAATTGGCCAATACGAAATACGCATTAGTCGTGATTGCCGGGGGTGATGGAACGATCAAACTCGGCGCTGCATGCGTTGAGGATCAGTGCCCGATGGCAATTTTGCCCCTGGGATCTGCTAACGGTCTGGCGAATTGCTTAGGGATAAAGTCCCTGGACGACGCATGGGATGCTCTGAAGCAGATGGATACTCTGAATATGGATGGTGTTATGGTGGACGATCATCTGTGTCTGCACTTGGCTGATTTTGGATTTAATGCCAACCTTATCCACCGATTTGAAGAAGGCGACTCAAGAGGGATGATAGGGTATGTCAAAAGTTCACTCGGTGAGATATTTTCTACAAATATTTCTCAGTTTGTCTTGGAGACTGATGGTGAAAAGATCGAGTTTGAAGCCCACATGCTGGTCATCGCCAATGGAGACAGATACGGAACAGGAGCTGTGATAAATCCAGATGGAGACCTTTCTGACGGACGGTTTGAGGTGATAGCGGTGTTGGTTGAAGGCGTCGAAGACCTCATTCAGCTTTCGATAGGATTAATATCAGGCGAAAGAAAAGAGAGGAATTCGATTCGCAGCTGGACACTTAAGAACTGCAAAATACAGAATCATTCCGGTGCCAAATTTCAGATTGACGGGGAGCTCATGGGTACACCCTCGGAAATCACCGTGGGGATTCGCCCAGGAATATTTCGCTTCGTCCATAAAACACCTGATGTCGTCGAGAAAGATGATGTTTCTATAGAAAATTCAACTAGCTGACTGGATTTTTTAGCTTACCATTGTATTCAATAACCTGAAATACCTATGAAAAAACCACTCCTATTTTCGGCGCTTTTACTTTCAGTACTGTGTTTTACTTTTCTGAAAATGAAAGAAAATTCCAACGAAATAGATGCGTCCAAAGCTGAATGGAAAGTCCTTTTCAACGGAAAAAATCTGAAAGGATGGGTTCCGAAAATTTACCATCATGAAGTAGGAGACAATTACAAAAATACTTTTCGTGTCAAGGATGGCGCTATCGAAGTAAACTACGATGACTACGAAGGTTTTGGAGATCGGTATGGACACCTTTTCTACGAGAAACCATTTTCGTCTTTTCACCTCAAATGGGAATACCGATTTACCGACCAGTGGCTGAAAGATGCGGCGAGCTACACCTATCGTAACTCTGGAGTGATGTATCATTCTCAGGCGCCTGAGTCAATTTTGAAGGAGCAGGATTGGCCGATCTCTGTCGAATATCAGATGCTTGCGGAGGAAAAAGAAGGAGTGAAGAGACCGACGGGAAATATGTGTTCGCCGGGAACGGACGTTGTTTTTGAGGGAAAGATCGATCCGCGCCACTGCATCAATTCCACTTCGCCAACTTTCAAGTGGGACGAATGGGTAAAGGCCGATCTGATTGTCTACGGAGATTCTTTGGTGATCCACCTAGTCAATGGTGACACGGTCTTGAAGTATAGTAATCCTCAAATCGGTGGTGGTGTCGCCAATAATTTTGATCCGGCCATCAAGGTAGACGGTACCCCGCTGAAGTCAGGGTACATCGGCCTGCAAAGCGAGGGGCAGGGAGTTGTTTTCAAAGAAATCAAGATCAGGGAGTTATAGTCGGTAGGTCAGGAAAAACCCTCCAAGGGTTTTGAACCCTTGGAGGGTTTTAGCACAAAAAAATCCGAAACGGCAAAGCTTCGGATTTTTACAGATAACTCAATAACTCTTACCCGATTTTCGCCAGACTCTCCTCCAAAGCCTTGATCTTAGCCTCTGCGTCGGCTTGCTTCTTTCGCTCCATTTCCAAGACCTGAACAGGGGCTCCGGCGACAAAACGCTCGTTGCCGAGCTTTTTCATCACTGAATTTAGGAAGCCTTTGTTGTATTCGATTTCCTTCTGGATGTTTGCTTTTTCTTCTTCGATATTGATCGAGTCGCTCATTGGGATGAAGCATTCGTCGGCTTTCACGACGAAGCTCATGGCGTTTTCTACTTTTTCCGCAAAAGCCAAAGAAGAGAGATTTGCCAACTTAGTCAACACGGACTCGAAGCGGCTGTACAATTCCGGATTCTTGGCGTTGATGCTCAAGTCGAGCGCTTCTTTGGGCGACATGCCCTTGGATGCGCGGAGATTTCTGACCTGAGAAACCACTTCAAAAACCTGATTGGCTTCCTCGATGATCTTTGTGTCAAAAGGCTTTGATTCAGGCCATGAAGCCAAGATCAAGGATTCGGCAACTGTTCTTTCTTTGATTTGGTGCCAAAGCTCTTCAGAAATGAAGGGCATGAACGGATGCAAAATCTTTAGGATGGTCTCGAAAAGCGTAATCGTCCGATCGTAAGTTTCTTGATCAATCGGATGCTGGTATTCTGGCTTGATCATCTCCAAATACCAAGAGCAGAAGTCGCCCCACACCAACTTGTACGTGGTCATCAAGGCATCGGAAATGCGGAATTTGTCAAAGTGTTCGTTGATTTCGATCAGGGCTTGGTTGAATCTGTTTTCAAACCATTCGATGCTTGCTGCATTGGCGGAACCATCGAGTGATGAGTCGATTTCCCAGCCATTGACCAGGCGGAAAGCATTCCAGATCTTGTTGGCGAAGTTTCTGCCTTGCTCCACGAGTTTGTCGTCATACGGCAAATCATTTCCCGCAGGGGATGAGAAAAGCATCCCTGTCCGTACGCCATCTGCGCCGTACTGTGCAATCAGGTCAAGCGGGTCTGGAGAATTCCCCAAAGACTTGGACATCTTCCGCCCCAGTTTGTCGCGGACGATTCCTGTTAAATAGACATTTTTGAAGGGTTTTTCGCCAGTGTATTCATAGCCCGCAATGATCATCCTGGCGACCCAGAAAAATAGAATCTCCGGAGCAGTCACCAAGTCGTTGGTCGGGTAGTAGTATTTCAGTTCTTCGTTAGGCTTGCCGGTAGTGAACACTTTAGTGTCGAAAACCGAGATCGGCCACAACCAAGCGCTAAACCATGTGTCCAAGACATCCTCGTCCTGCTTTAAGTCAGTGAGCGTATAGCTTGTGCCAAATTCGGTGTTGGCTTGAGCCAAAGCTTCTTCGGCAGATTTGGCTACCACATATTCTCCATTTGGAAGGTAGAAAGCAGGAATGCGATGCCCCCACCAAAGCTGACGGGACACGCACCAGTCGCGGACATTTTCCATCCAAGAGCGGTACATGTTCTTGAACTTGGGCGGATAAAGTTGGATGACATCATCCATCACCGAGCTCAAGGCTGGCTTGGTGATTTCGTCCATTTTCAAAAACCACTGCAGGGAAAGCTTCGGTTCGATGACCGCGTCGCTGCGTTCGGAGTGACCGACGTTAGACTTGTAATCTTCCACTTTCTCCAGTTGATCGGCTTCCTTCAGTCGCTTGGCGATCATCTTTCGCGCGACAAAGCGATCCTCACCAACCAGGATTTGCGCCTTTTCATTGAGGGTTCCGTTGTCGTTGAGAATGTCGATCACCTCAAGCTTATGCTTCAGCCCCAGCTCGTAGTCATTGATGTCGTGTGCGGGCGTTACTTTCAAGCAACCCGTACCAAAATCCATGTCCACATATTCATCTTCGATGATCGGGATGGCGCGATTGATCAACGGAATCAAGGCTTTTTTGCCCTTCAGATGAGAGAATCGAGAATCATTTGGATTGACGCAGATCGCCACGTCGGCCATGATCGTCTCAGGCCGGGTGGTTGCGATGGTCAGGAATTGATCTTCAGATCCTTCGATTTTGTAGTTGATGTAATAGAGCTTCGAGGCGATTTCTTTAGTGATTACCTCATCGTCCGAAAGGGCAGTCTGGCCTTTTGGATCCCAGTTGACCATGCGGATGCCACGGTAGATCTTTCCTTTTTTATGCAAATCAACAAAGACAGATATCACCGAATCGCTCAGTCCAGCATCCATGGTGAATGCCGTGCGATCCCAGTCGCAAGACGCACCGAGTTTCTTCAATTGCTCGAGGATGATTCCTCCGTATTTTTCTTTCCATTCCCAGGCATACTTTAGGAATTCCTCACGGGAGATAGACTTCTTGTCGATGCCCATGTCCTTGAGCATATTCACCACTTTGGTCTCCGTAGCAATGGAAGCATGATCAGTGCCGGGAACCCAGCAGGCATTTTTGCCTTGCATTCTAGCCCGTCGGATAAGAACATCCTGGATGGTGTTGTTCAGCATGTGACCCATGTGGAGGACGCCGGTGACGTTTGGAGGAGGAATGACTATCGTGTAGGGTTCCTTGCTGTGATCAACTTTGGAGGAGAAAAGTTTGTGCTCCATCCAATAGGCGTACCATTTTGCTTCGGTCGAAGCAGGCTCGTATTTGCTGGCAATAGACATACTCTGGGTTGGTTTTTCGAAGGGGCAAAAATAGCAGAAAAAGGCGACTTTGGGGCTTGTCTTTCTATTTCAGTACCATTGGGATTTGAATTGTTCTATTTCTCAGCTGAAACTTTCAGGGAAATAGTTAGACCTTGGAAGATGGTGGACTTTCCCGACAGGGGATAATTTTTGTGATTCTAAGAAGGGAAAAACTGGGCTACAACAGGAACCAGAAACAGTGAAAGCACAATAGAAAGGAATACAATTAAAGAAAAGCGTTCTTCCTCCGTTCCCAGATAGGAAGCGAATAGCGATATATTGGAAGCTACGGGCAGAAATGGCAACAAAATCAATATCAAATAATCTTCCGTTTCCAGACTTTCTGCAATCAGGTATTCGGCTCCGATAAACAGGCCTGTGATGACGATGGCTGCGACCGTTCTGAAGCCGAGGATTTTTCCCAAATAAGAAAGCTTGATCTTTTTGAAATCGACCTCAGTGAGATGGACTCCGACGATCATCATGCCCATAGATGAAACAATCCAGCCTAGAAACTCCATTGTTGGGGCAGCCTCCTCTGGAATTTGCACTCCCCAAACCTTAATCCCAAGTGCAACTATAAAAACATAGAGATACGGCACTTTTACAATTTCTTTCAATGCTTCTTTGGTGGATAGCTTTGTCTTTGCAACTTGGAAGTATCCAATGATGTCGCCATACAAAGCCGTACCCAAGTATACGCAGATCAGAACGCTGCTGGCTTCCTGCCCAAAGAGTGCTGAGACAACCGGTATGCCGAAGAATAGCACGTTGAAGAATGTAAACGAACTCTTCAACAGGTTGATGCTCTCTTGCTTTGCAATCGTGCGATGCACTAACAGCGCAGGGAGATTCATAGCCAGAGAAATCAGGAAGGAAAGGATCGGGATCACGACAATCTTAGAGGTGTCTGCCTCGGAAACATTGTAGATCACCAGCACCGGAAGTAGAAAAAAGACCAGCGGAGTGGTAATGAAATCGGGCCGGATGTTAATCCATTTTTTTAAAAAATACCCGATTGCAATAAAGGCTAATACCGGTAGGAGATTCTTATATAAGTCAAGAAATATCTCCATGCTTTAGTTTTTTAGTAATGTGCTTGCAAAGTGTCGCAATCGACTTTACATTAAACCAAACGGCATTCACATCCAACAACATTCCGTTGCAGATATGTCCTGCCGCGTATAGATTGGTATGGGGCGCCTTAGCGCTGATGACTTGCATCTGATCCGGATCCATCTTGATTCCTCCGACGGGGTAGGGCTCGATCACTCCGCTTTTCAACAGATTCTGAAGCAAGGGAGAGGTCATCTTTTCGATTTTTTTCGCCGGTCCAGTCGCGTTTATCAAATACTTTCCTTCGTGCTGCTTGCCGTCTCCGTAGTTAAGGATGAATTTTTTCCTATCCGCATCGTAGGTTACCTCATGCATGGGAGAGTTGACTTCCAATTTCCCGGATTTGAAAAGCTCAATCAATCGATAGGCATTGACGAGTGGCATCCCATACCTGGTGACCGACCAATAAGGTCCTAGCCATTGCTTAAACAGTTGCTTTTCGTGTACCGAAAGCCACTCCCAAATTTGCGAGGATTCGTAACGCAGCGCATATAGGATGTTGATAAATGCATCTCCATTTTCTTCAGCAATCCGAATATCTTCTTCGAGAAGCTGTTCCGCCGGGATTCCTTTCCGCACGGTCGCCTTCCAGTCAATAGGGTGACCGGTATAGTGCGTTACTTCCTGCTGAAACAGCCTGAACAATTCCTTGGTAGTGGGCTGCCGCCAAGCTGTCCTTCGAATCTGATGTATTTGAGAAAGGGTCAGAAACTTGCGTTCGTAAGAAGATTCTTTGTCAGGTTGAACTCGCGGCATCAGACCGTCGAGAGAGAAAAGCCGGATTTTGCCCTGGTGACCGCTGTCTATGAGGGTCATGATTGCATCGATTGCACTTAGGCTAGAGCCTAGGATGCAGACGTCTGAATCAGTAGGAATGCAGTTGATGATTGGCTCGCTTGGCCAGGGAAAACCAAAATAGCCATCCAATTCATCGAATTCGGGAAAGTTGTTTGGCTTAGGTGTGCCAGGAACCAAGATCACATGGTCGGCATTGGCACTGCCTCCTCCCGCTAATTTAATTTGCCACCGGCCCATGGTTTGGACGAGATCAATCGCTTCATCCTGGATGATTTCGACGCTCAAACCGATCTTTTGCGCTTCGCTCAAGTAATGATTAAACTGTTCTCGAATGTACTTGCCGTAAAGTCTGCGAGTGGTATGCGATTCAGGCAAAGGATTTTCGCCCTTTACTTCGTGCATTACGTGATCCCTGTTTTCCTTAAGCCAAGTGGCGAAGTGGTCTGGCTCAAAGGAATGGATCCCCATCAGATCTGCCTGGGTATTTAACAGGTGTCCCGGCTGATCGGTGCTGAAGGCCAGTCCCAAGCCAACCTTAGGCCTTTTTTCGATGATTAGAATTTTTGTGCTTTTATGTTTTTCGGCGATCTTCAGCTGAACCATCAGTTCTGCAAACGCTGCAACCCCACAAGCTCCGCCGCCGATTATGCCGATTGTAATTTCGTCCATGGTCAGATTTTGGCTCTAATAACCGATGATTCTAGGTTTAGGTTTTGGGGATTTGAATTGTTTTTGAGATTACGATGGACAAGAAATTAATTTTTCTAAAAAAAGTTATAAGGTATACTGACTTAAATTGCCTCAAACATGCTGTCATCGCGCTGGATTCAAACTATTTTTCAAATGTCTGCAAAGTGTTCGATAGCTTTTTGTCTTTGTTGAAAGCAAACCAAACTGTCTTTTTCCGTACAATACCTCAGCTACGGCGCCTAAATTTTAATCATTCTACCTTTAAATTAAATTTCTTGTTATGCCATTTTTAAAACACAAAGAAGGAAAGGAACCCGTACGGATATACTATCAGGACTACGGCAATGGTAAACCGGTCATCCTGATCCACGGTTGGCCACTGAGCCATCAGAGTTGGGAGGGGCAAATTAGGATACTTGTCGAGGAGGGTTATCGGGTAATCGCCTATGATCGCCGCGGTTTTGGTAGATCTTCCCAGCCTTGGGGCGACTACGACTACAGCGCGCTCACTCAGGATCTTCGCCAGTTGATTCTTCATCTTGATCTGAAAGACGTTGCGCTGGTCGGATTTAGCATGGGCGGGGGAGAGGTGGTCCGCTATTTTACCGACTATGGTGAAGAGAGGATCTCAAAGGCAGCCCTTATTGCATCTATTATTCCACTGGTCGCGCAGAAGGATGACAATCCCGACGGGGTGCCGCAGAAGACGTTGGATGAGATTTTAGGCGCATTGAAGTCTGATCGAATTGGGTTTCTGAAGGAGTTTCACAAGAATTTTTACAACTATAAGAAAGGAGCAGAAGGCGTGAGCGAAGCAAATTTAGACTTTGATTTTTCAGTGGCTTCACATGCATCTCCGATTGCCACGATCAAGGCTGCGGAGGCTTGGGCGAGTACTGATTTTAGAAAAGAACTCAAAAATGTTACTGTGCCCACGCTCATCGTTCACGGAGATGACGACAATATTGTGCCTTACAAAACCTCAGCCGAGCAAGCCGCAAAGGGAATTGCAGATAACACCTATCATCTGATCAAAGGTGCTCCACATGGGCTGAGCCTTACCCATCGGGAGAAGTTAAATGAGCTTTTGCTGGAGTTTTTGAAAAAGTAATTTCTCCTAGTAAAGTTGAAAAGCCGCGTTTCCAATTAGAAATCGCGGCTTTTATCTGAGGGGAATATCTGATGACAAGCGGTTAGATCTTCCAATAGTTACCGATCTGAATACCATCCCGCACCTGATCGAGACTGCCGGCGTAGATCAGTCGCGCTGCGCTTTCCGGAGCAAACTTCTGGAAATACTTCAGCCCTTTCAGGAAGTTTGCATGAAAAGTTTCAGAGGATTTGATCTCGATAGCGGTCAGCTTGCCATCCTTTTCCTGCAGGAGATCGACTTCGGTTTGGTTACTGTCCCGCCAATAATAGAGAGACGGCACATTTCCGCTATTCAATTCCTTTTTCATCAGTTCCAGGATGACCAGGTTTTCGAACAACGCTCCCCGGGCAAAGTGCACATTCAAATCATTTGCACTTTTAATTCCAAGTAAACTACATAGTATGCCCGTGTCGTAGAAATATACTTTGGGAGTCTTCAGGATTCGCTTGTTGAAGTTACGGTAATACGAAGGCAGTCTGAAGGCGACGAAGGAAGTTTCCAGCACCGTGAGCCAGGCATTGACGGTTTTCTGATCGATCCCCAGTTCATTGGAGAAGTTGCTTTGGTTGAAGACCTGACCAGTCCGACCCGCTAACAGTTGAAGAAATTTCTGGAAATTTCCCAGATCCATTACATTCAGGATCTGCCTTACATCCCGCTCGATATAGCTCTGGATGTAATTGGGATAGTAGTCACTCGGCGCGATGTCAAATTGGAACTTCCTGGGATAACCTCCATTCACCACCAAATTTTCCCACGATTGACCATGGATCTGATCGGCAAGTTCCTTCATAGAGAGGGGTAGGAGATTTAGCATGGCGACCCGACCAGCCAGGGATTGAGTGATTTGGTTGGAAAGCAGGAAGTTTTGCGATCCTGTCAGGATGTATTCTCCTGGAATATTCCTTTCGTCAGTCAGTACCTGGAGATAGGAAAATAGTTCAGGCACCCACTGAATCTCATCCAGGATTACGCCGTTTTGGTACCTTCTCAGAAAAGCCAAAGGATCTGATTTTGCAAATTCCCTGGATTCAGGCAATTCCAAGTTGACATAGGTATAGTCCGGCTTGAGGTGCCTGGCAAAGGTGGTTTTACCGGATTGCCTAGGGCCTGTAATTGCCAGTAAAGGGAATTTGCTCAATAGAGACAGCGCTTTGTCTTTGATATGTCTGTCAAAATAATCCATTTTATGTAATTTAGGAATACAATTCCTAAATTACATAAAATGGATTTTTCAGCAAAAAAATTCCCGTCACGATATTGAAAATAAAATTGTTGTGATTTGGAAGAGAAAAGGTCTGCCTTAGGGAAACCGCTTTTTTAGCTTCCCATCGCAGAGCCCTTCCAAACTCGGCTGATCGTGCCGGGAATTTGCCTGTCGGCTTTTAGGATGATAAATCCAGCCAAAGAACAAGCGGCCATACCAATGACCATCGGCATGGCTGTGCCGCTATGAAACATACTGACAATACCCGATACCATTCCCCCGATCGCCATTCTGGCGCTTCCCAAAAGGGCGGCAGCACTTCCCGCATTTCTTGCAAAAGGTGCCAAAGAAAGGGCGGCTGTATTCGGACTATTGAGCCCGTGCGCGGTCAAGAATAGAAACATCAGTCCAACCAAGGCATAGACATTCAATACTTGCGCGAAGATGCCAATGATCAACAGCAATCCGGTAAAAACCTGATAATGCATCGAAAAATTGATGATTTGTTGGCTCTTGTATTTATTCAAAAGGAGGTGGTTGAGCTGTGTCGAACCGATCATCGCAAACGCCAAGATGGCGAAGATCCAACCGTATGTTTGCTCACTTACCTGGTAGATGTTCATAAATACGTCAGCTGAGCTGACGATATAGACCAAAGGAGCTGCACCGGCTAAACCACCCACCAGCATGTAAACCAAAAACTGTCGGTTTTGAAGTACGATGCCATAGTTTTTCCAAACTTTGCTTGGCTTCAACGATACCTCAGGGTCAGGTTCGGCGCCGTTTGGCAGAATCGTCATCGCACCAAGCCAGATCAATAATGTCAAGCCCGCCAAGATGATAAAAACCCAGTGCCAGTTGTAAAATGTCGTGACAAATCCGCCAACAGTTGGAGCAATCATCGGTGAAACGGCAATCACCAAAGTCAAAAGTGAGAGTGCTTGAGCTGTTTTTTCCACCGGGAAAATATCCCTGACAATCGCCTGCGCGGAGACCATTCCGGCACAGCCGCCTATGGCCTGCAGGAATCTCATGACAATGAGGTTTTCGACAGACTGCGAAAGTGCGCAACCAACGGACGCTAGAACATAAATTCCAAGACCGATATAGAGCGGTTTTTTTCTACCGTATTTGTCCAAAAGTGGGCCGTAGAAAAGCTGCCCAATCGCGATTCCTACCAAATAGGCGGTAAGCGAAAGCTGGATATTTGAAATCGGCGTATCGAGGTCTCGGGCCATCTCAGGAAACCCCGGCAAGTACATGTCTATAGAAAAAGGGCTGATGGTACACAGCGCCCCCAATACCAGGACAATCTTAAAATACTCCCACTTGTTGTATTGACTTCCCAAAACGAAAAAAGGATTTGTAATAAATGATATGATGGGAGAACAGGGCTGATTGTTGTAAAGTTCGTAATTCTAACTCAATATCTTTGCCATATCTAAAATTGATGAATGACGAATTTGGTATTCCTAATAACCAGGGGATTCCCTGTTTTGAATCGGGGAAAGATATTCGTCAAATAATTGGTCTACTTGGGTTTAGGGGAAAGTAGATTTTGTTTCAAATTTTCGAATTCTCTCCTGATTTTGTCGTCTCTAGGTCAAGCGGTGGAATGGTCTATTTTCCAAATCGGTTTTGCCAATCCAGACACTTTACCTTTCTTTAAGGCAACCGCCAGACACCACCCCAATCCTATGAGTTCTATACTCGAAGAAGCGATGCGTCCGCATGCTTCGCCCTATTCCAAATTGAAGTGCATTTGCTACCAAGAATCCGACCCAAGCTATCACCAGCATTTCGAAAAATATCACTATGACCAGCCTTTAGATCAGATTTGGGAGGCCTACGTCAGTATTGATCCTGCCAAAGCTTGGGCGGGGACGATGATCCATTTTAATCAGCTGTATTCCAGAGCCTCGGGAGAGGAAGTGTTTCCTGGTCAGGAATATTTGGGCGGTATGGGTGTGGGTCAGGTAATAATCTTGGACCTGCATGTCTTCCGTGGCGCCATCAAACTGATCGTAGGTCATGAAGTAATGGAAGTGGACCGGTCAAAAAATCTGATTCGGATCTGCTACCTTGAAAACTCCAAATCTCAAGGCAGTCAGTTTATTCGGTTTAAGACCTTGGAAAATGGCAAAACCGAAGTGTCCCACGAAACATTTTATCGCAGTGGTTCCTGGTTTAGAGACCGATTCATCTATCCTTATTTCCACACCAAAGCCATCAATGAATTTCATGGAAATGTGAGACGGGCGATTTTGGGAGGCTGATTCCCGTCGACAATAGTTACTTTTTTCGGGCGTCAGGTACAGATGTCTGGATGCCTAAATTGCCGCTGTTGCTACCTGAATATGCTATTTTTGACGTGTTTGCCATCAAGGTAAATTTCATTATTGTCCACTTGTGTTTTTTTTCAGCCCAACATCTCCTTCGTAAAATAAGGTGTCCACATAGAATCGCCTGTTTCTAGAGCTCGATAAGACAATGGTTTCTAGATCATCGAATGCTGTGGAAATGCGATCAAAAAAGTAGGGGAGTTGTTGATGACTTTTTACTCCCTTTCCCGATGACCTATTAAATGCGGAAAAATATCGGAGACGCATTATTTCAGCAATTATTCACAATCAAACTTTAAATTTCATTGCTATGAAAAATCAATTTTTGATCAACAAATCAAGTTATATGATCATAGGTTTCATACTGCTTGCTTTATTATCCAGTTCTTGTACAAGTGAAGATGGGCAAGATGACCAGGATGATAGTGATGGCTACAAAATATCGCTTAAAGTTGATGGCGTTTTGTGGGAGTTTAAAAATCCAGACTTCCCCCCGTTCGGAAGTTTTGCCGATAATGGCGTACAATACAGCGGGTCATTCAGCGGTACGGGACAGGCAAGTTCGGTCGGTATCCAAGTTTATGACACTAAACCGATCGTAGTGAATGTGAATTATGACGGACTTGTTGTAACGGCGACGGCTGCGGGGAATACTCTTTTTGGATCTATCGTTTCCTTTGCCGATAGCCAAAAGAGTTATACCACGCAAAATGGTACAAATCAAACTGTCCATGTGAAATTTACTGAACTCACGGCAAATCATGCCAGGGGCGAATTTAGCGGAAAGCTAAAGTTGCAAGGTGGAACACAGGAGGTTACGGTAATCGAAGGTAAATTTTATGTAGAGGTGAGGTAGTTTTTATGAAGAAGACAAACTGCGCGGTGATGCTGTAAGAGAGTATGATTGTACAAATATTAGGTTTAGCCAGCAGGGGATTTGAAACCTAAAAAACATTCATGAATAGGGGAAATTCACCCGCAGCCATGAAAGTCGTAAAAGGAGTTACCACAACTTATTTACGACATG